>CALJAE010000027.1 GCA_938028175.1 uncultured Acidimicrobiales bacterium | reverse complement strand
TTCTGACTTGGGGAACTCGCCTACCTTCAAGAGCTCGAGTGTCCCGTGATGGTTCGTTCGCTTCGTACACAGTTTTCGCAGAAGGTTCTGGCTATCAAGATGTGAGCGGCTTTGTCACCATCGCAGAGTTGTTCGAGACTTCCAAACCTGAGGAACGATTTACACTTTTAGATTTTGATCACTCAGAAGAAGACGCCGAGTACTTTGACGATATTAACTCGAACTTCTGGGGTGTCACTTGGGGTCGAGCTGGTGAATTCTATGCGACTTGGGGCAATGGCGAAGAGACTCGCATTATCAAGGGCAACTTTGACGACAAAACAATTGAGGCTCTTGACCTTGTCGGATCTTGTCCTTCGCTATCGACAGATGGCAACACCCTCGTCTACAAGAAACTAGTTGACGAAGAATTTATGCTTGTTTCTTACGACATCGAAACTGGCGAAGAGACTTTCTTGAACGAAACCAGACCAGTTGATGACCAAATCGAATGGTTAGACGACAACACAATCGGTTACGCCATTCACCCTGAAGGCTTTGAAGCAGACGAGACTACAGTGCAACCAGAGTTCGATACCTGGTCACTAACACTCGACGGCAGCGAACCAGAACTGTTCTTGCCTAACTCTGACTCACCAGTCAACTACCAAGAAACCAGTTTCTAGCCCAGATTCTGAATCAAGTTCAGAATGACGGACTCACAACGTTTTCCTGACAAACCCACAACGTCAACGTTGACGAATCGATGAGGTCAGAATGACTTTTAGTGACTTCGCTGGATTACGATAGGTGAACCAGGTAGTGGTGCTTCTACTCCAGGAAAACTAACCACACCGTAAGGTGCTGTCGAAGATAAAAGGGTTTCGTCTTCTTCTAGCCAATTTAAGTGAATCATAAAATCCTCCCATGACGAAAGTACTCCAGGACCAGCAGTGCCATCAGCAATTGACTGTAGATCGCTAATATCCCATCGGGAACCGTTAATTAGTAAAACGTCTCCGACTGAGCGAATCTCAGCATCATAGCTATAGAGAAGGAACCCTCTGCGTGTAACTCTATTGCCATCTGCAGGCCAGAAATAAAAAATCCTTGCTGTGCCTGGATTATAAGAAATAGGTATATCTATGGTGTTAGTAATTGCACTTTCGAGCGCAACCCTCTGAGCTTCAGTAATACTGCTGCCTTCTAATAGACGAAGGTTAACCCTGTTACCGGGGCGATCATCATTAAAAATCTCCTCTGGAAAGGCACTAAGCATTAGCAAAGCAGCACCAAAACTAGACGAGAATGCAACCTTGCGAATTACAGAAAGACTCATATACCACCCGACTACACCTGAGTCTTTCGAAACTTGAACATTAGATTCTTCCGCCATTGTCGTTTCCGCCTTTTGTCGCCTCTATCAAGTGTAAGCGACCTCTAACAAACTACAACCAGCCAATTACCCCGTTAAAACAGCATTTTTTAGACAACAAAACAGCCTAGATTCTGAATCAAGTTCAGAATGACGGACTCACAACGTTGACGAATCGATGAGGTCAAGGTGGGCGAAAGTTAGGATCCCAAATCAAGTTTGGGATGACGAGTTTAAGTTTGGGATGACGAACCAAGTCAGCCTAAGGTAACTAGTTCGATCAGTCCGTCGGCGACTGCTTTAGCCAGGACTTTGCTCGAGGTCGAGTTCTTCTTCGGAGCGTTAGCTGTCAGCACAAGTATTGGTTCTTCCCTGTCTGCAATTGCAGCGTGGGCCACTACTCGCATCACGTCATCGATTGAACCAAGGCCTGGCTTGTTTACTAAGAAACCGCCAGCGACCAGAACTAGCTGTTGTCGTCCTGTTGAGTCGGTTACTAGAGCATCGAATTCGAGCCCAGAAATTTTTAGCTCTTTGCGACTGTCGTGAAGTGTGTAGTTGTGTGCACGCAAGTAACTATCTGCCAAGTCAGCGAGTTTCTTGCCTTCGGCTACCGCTTTGTCGTAGCCCTCGGTCACTTCTAGATCTAGTTGTTGTGTGTCGACATGTTCTTCTAGCCGACTGTTGGCAGCCTCCACATATTCGAGTTCTGTATCGTAACCAATACCAATACGTCCTGCCTTTGCGGCTGCGATCATGGTTGTGCCCACGCCGCAGAACGGATCGAGAACAAGATCGTCAGCAAATGTGTACAAGTTAATGAGTCTTTCAGGTATCGCTACTGGGAACGGCGCTGGATGTCCTACACGTTTAGCTGACTCAGGGTCTATTTGCCAAACATCTGTGGTGGCATCCATAAACTCATCATTAGAGAGAGTGGAGACATACGGCAGTCCAGCTTTCTCACGTTTAGCAGGAGTTTGTGCTCTGGAGAACATTCCTTTGCTTGCCACTATTACTCGCTCGGTCATGTCTCTTATCACTGGGTTAGTGGCTTTGGCGAAACTGCCCCATGCGCATGACCCAGATGAAGTCTTTGATTTCTGCCAGATGATCTCACCACGTAACAAGAAACCAATTTCGTCTGACAAGATGCGGCTCACATCGGCAGACAGTGATCGATACGGTTTACGCCCAAGGTTTGCTACGTTCACAGCTATGCGGCCACCTGGTTCTAAAACTCGATAACACTCAGCGAACACATCGTGCAGAAGCTCTAAGTACTCTTCAAAGTTTGCTGGCCCCTCACCAGAGTCAGACTCACTTTCGATTTTGTCTAAGTCGATCTCTGTGAGCTCGTAGTCTTTACCAACAAAGTACGGAGGCGAAGTTACGACAAGCGCAATAGATGAGTCTTTGATTTGTGACATGTCACGTGCGTCGCCATGAAAGCACTGGCCTGCGCCTAGCGAATCAACAAACTCGCTATCTCGAACAACGGTTTCATCATCAGAAAGCACAGGCTGGCGAAACCGAGCATAGAAAGCGTCGGAGTTATGGGATTCTCTGCGCCCCGAACCGAAGCTCTTAGTCTCAGTAGCCATCACAAGCGATACTAGCCCTATATATAGGTACACACAGCCGACTGCGGTTCCTGACTTCAGATACTTGCAATTCTCAGCTCACCCGACCACATATTCGCTCCAGTGTTGAGATTGTTTAGCGCTGGCTACAATTAAAGCAGGCGAAAGAGGCGGAATAATGTCAGATACGACTGGTTCAGACCGCGGTTCTAATGCAGGTACTCCAACCAAAAAATGGCTAAGACTTATGGAGGCCATCGAAGCCGAAACATTATCGCCAGCAACTGCGGAAGATCTGGCTATGGAAATACCGCTAACAAACTGGGAGAATGCGGCCCTAGCAGCCCAAGTAACCATCGGAATTAAAAGCTCAGCAGTCAGGGAGAGGATTCGAGAATACACAGAGTTTAAATCATTTGAGTGTTGGCACGACATGCTCTTGGCCACACATATTTCCCTAGACTTAGATTTTCAGCTACTTAAGTCTCTAGCTCGATTCTGGACAGAGAATCACTCAATCGAAACGGAAGAAGATCTCAGGGCAGCAGAAGAGCTCTATTCAACAAGCGGGTTCGAGCACATACTCGAATCGATTGAAGAGTACCATCGAAAACAAGCTCGCCATAACCCCCAAGACGCATCTCTTCCGGAAATTCCAAATATCGCTGATTCGATGGCGGCCGGAGATTTTCCCGAGCAACAAATCAACGCCGGTGACGTTTCACCATTCGGTGACGATAATTGGATAGAGGGCACGATTCCGAGGTCACCCCTTGACCCTTCACTTAAAGAAAGAAAAAAGTTTCCTAACGCTCCCCCTCTCTTCAATATGCTCGTGACCAGGAGTACCCGAAACCATGACGCTCACATTCCTCAACATGCTCGGCTTGACCCGGTTGAGATTTATGCTGCGCTAAAGAAGATCTTTGATAATGATCTCCCTGGCACTGGAACGCTAGAGCAAGCTGAGCAGCTACAAGAAGCTATTGATCAGCTGCCGCCTGAAGAGGCATCAGACTTCTTTGCGTATCTCAACGCCATCAAAACCAGGCCTGCGATCGAAAGCGCTTCACAACCAGCCGTTCTACTAGCTATTGCCAATCATCAAAGTAATCGGGCCAATATTGCCGTTAACCAAGCAATCCGAAACACACTAATTTAGGCTGCGAAAGCCTTATTGAAAGAATACCCGTATGAACGTTCCGGTGAAAAATTCAATGCCATTGCTAGAGCCAAGAGTCAAGCGAATCAACTACTTGATTGATTGGTTCGCACTTGAACTTAATGCGATGTGGGATCTACAGCGCAATCAAAAACTAGTGCCATTCATCGAGTTCGTAGTTAACACCAACGAATTCGCTGAACTGGTAGAAACAATCGAAGAACTTGTGGGCTGGGCGCTACCTAAAGGTCAAGAGTATGGACCTAGCTTTCGAAATTTCCATGAAGAACTCTTAGATTTATCTTTGGTAGATGAGGAGCTCGTCGAAACTCTCGAGGAAAAAGAACTACTGAATTTGCTCCGCAGCCTGAGCAAAAGGGTTAGAAAAATGCAGATTTACTTTACCCCGGCGAGAATAACCCAATCCTATTTGACTGATAGAGGATATATAGATGCTAGACGCGATTGTTTAAACGGCGCCACCCCCATTGGGCACAGTCTCTAAACTCTAGAACTAGCCTTAGAATTGATAGCTATGGCGTCGACGACTAAACCTGCCTACAAACAGTTACAGATAGGACCTATCAAAGTTGATATGCCTGTAATTCTGGCACCTATGGCTGGGGTTACTAACTCTCCGTTCAGGCGATTGTGTCGCCAGTTTGGTGCTGGGCTTTATGTGAGCGAGATGATTTCTGCTCGTGCCTTGGTCGAACAGAACGCTAAGACTCACCGTTTGGCTGACTTTGCTCCCGATGAGACACCTCGCAGTCTGCAACTCGCCGTCGTTGACCCTGATATTGCTTACAAGGCAGTATCAGCTTTGGTCGAACAAAACCGAGTCGATCATATTGATCTCAACTTTGGCTGCCCTGTCCGCAAAGTGACACGCAATGGTGGAGGTGGCGCTCTCCCCTACAAACGAAAACTGTTCGAAGCTATCGTCAACAACGCTGTTAAAGCCGCTGGCGATGTGCCAGTAACTGTCAAGATGCGTGTCGGGATCGATGAGAACAGTCACACGTTCTTAGATGCCGGAAAGATTGCAGAAGATTC
>CALJAE010000026.1 GCA_938028175.1 uncultured Acidimicrobiales bacterium | reverse complement strand
CGGCCACGTTACAAACGACTCTTTCACGCCATTGCGGGCACTACAGACAGTAGGGAAGAGGAAGAAGCCAAGTCGAAAGGGATCAAGGCGACCAAATAGGGCAGGTAGATCACTTAGAGCTTTGTCCAGGTCAGGGCCAGCATCAGCCACAGGTCGTTGGACTTTGACCGCAGGGCTTGCTTCGGGAGAACGCACTTCAGATACTGAGCGGATAACAGCTCGGGCTAATCAGTTACTAGAGCGTTATGGGATTTTAACTAGAGAGATGGCGTTGGCCGAAGGAACGACCGGCGGGTTCGCCGGGGTCTACAGAGTTTTGAAAGAGCTGGAAGACAGAGGTCAAGTGCGACGCGGTTACTTCATCGAAGGTCTAGGAGCTGCTCAGTTTGGTTTGGCTGGAGCCGTCGACCGATTGAGAGATTTCCGTCATTCTGACTCTGCGCCTCGACGTCATCCTGACTCTGCTTCCCGTCATCCTGACTCTGCTTCCCGTCATCCTGACGAAAGTCAGGATCTGCCCAATCAGCCGAACACTGAATCGGTTATGGCTATGGCTGCCGCTGACCCTGCTCAACCATATGGAGCAGCCATCGGTTGGCCAACTGTCGAAGGTAGGCCATCAAGGTCAGCGGGGGCTTATGTGGTTCTATCTAATGATGGTGAGCTGCTTTGCTACCTCGAACGTGGCGGTAAAAGCCTGGTGGTGTTCGATAGTGGTTTGACCAATTCGGGGTGGATTCAAGCTCTAAAGGATCTTGTTAGAGAGGGGAGAGTTCGACGCTTAGAGATTCGGACGATCAACTCTAAGCCTCATGGTGAGTCACCTGAGATTAAGGCTATTATGCTGGAGCATGGCCTTACGGCTGGCTATAGAGGAATTACGTTTGTCTAGTTAGCTTCAGCGGGCTACAAGGTGGAAAGAATGAGCGGATCGAATACGGCGGCACAATGATATTTGAGAGTCGCGAGGACTTGATTAATTCAGTTCACGTCCAGATTGGGGTGTGGCTAGAGGAGGTTCCGTTCTCGGACTTGGTTCATGTCGCAGCCAGGGTCTCAGAAGATGGGTTCCCATATTTGAAGGTCAGATTTGATGAAATCGAAGCCCTGGAGGAATATGAAAGGACTGCCCTGCCAAATTTACATACGGGTGCTTCTTATAACTCGCCTGATGGATACGGCCAACACCTGTCACTCGAGCTGGGCTCAGAAGTCTTAGATCTGGACTTGACCGAAAGCCAAGAAGTAGTTGCTACAAAGCTGTCGAACTTCATTATTAGTCTTAGTTTGAGCATTATTGCGAGCTTGGCGCCTGAACTAATGAGAACTAACCGTATTGCTCAGTTATCAAGCCTACTCATAGGTGTCGGATCTCTGCGAAGGAGCGACATTAAGATCAGAAATGTTAGCAAACTAAGTTCTCGCCAAGCCGAGTATTACAAGGTCGAACAAAACAATGATGGTTCACAAGCTCACATCCGAATCGTCTTTGAAGATCTTGAAGCGCTAGAGGCACTTTACGATCCGGGGCTAGTGGAACTGATTGAAACACAGCGTTCGAGGTTAAACAATGTAGCGGAGACAATTCCGGAAATATTTATACAGTACGAAGACATTCTCATCGCACTACCTCTAGCTGACGACACTCTAACAACCGAAGATATCCTGCATAAGTGCTGCTTCAGTCTAAAAGGTAGGGCAGTATTGGCCGAAAGAGCGCATCTTATCGGCGAAGCGATCGATGCAGTATTCTGGGGCTCGGGCTCACTGCAAGGGTCATCGTTTAAATGTGAATATATAGGTCTCATCCATGGCGAACCATCTTTTCAGATCAAACACGCCCAGAATGATGATCTCATTATGATTTTTCCTGTAGAAATACTGGAGGGTCCGCAAGGTGTTTTGCGAGCTGCAATTCTTACGCAATTTAGTAGAGGAGGGGGCATGAATAGTAACCGACAAAACCTTGGCCCAGCCTCGATAGAAGTGCCACGCCCATTAGTGAATGGTCCACTTCGAAAACTCGGAATAAGCTAAACGCTATTTGCCATTAATGACGTAGTCTCGCGCTCTGATTGCCCCGCCGAGAGCGCCAGCGTTAGCTCGAAACTTGGCGGGTACTACCTGAATCTGTGGGCGATAGTCTGCGCCAATTAGTCGTGCGGGTAGACGTTCGCGCACTTTGTCTATGAACTGGTCAGATATCGATGCTAAGCCACCGCCAAGAACTATTACGCTTGGATCTAGTAGGGCACTTAAGTTTGAAAGACCAACGGCTACCCAATACGCAAAACGATCAAATACTTCAGCTGCTCCTGCATCGCCTTCTTCACCAGCTTGAGCAACGTGTTCTCCTCGTATCTCCTCGATGTTGCCGCCGGCTATCTCAAGAATCCGGTCTGCCTTGCCTTCTTCAGCGACTAGACGTGCGATATTGGCTAGGCCGGCTCCAGAGCTTACAGCTTCCCAACAACCCTGTTGCTTACAGGCACACATCGGGCCATGAGGATCTATCAACGCGTGTCCTGGTTCACCAGCAAAACCGTTAGCACCTTTCACGACCTTTCCATTTACGATTAGGCCGCCGGCGATACCGGTTCCTTGCGTGATCAGCAGCGCATGGTCATGTCCCTGGGCTGCACCAATTCTGTGTTCGACTAAAGCGGCGAGTGTACCGTCATTTTCGGCTACTGCCGGTATTTCGAACTCGGCTCTGATCATAGAGGTGATATCAAGATTGATGACGCCCTGAACATTCGGCCCGTAGCGCAGTACACCAGAGCTATCGACTAATCCAGGTACGCCGGCGCCAACGCCTTTCACAACCAAGCCGTGAGTTTCTGCTAGCGAAACAAGCTGGCGTACTACAGATAAGATCGCTGGCCCAACCTCTTCAGGGTTTTCCTTCGGAGTAGGTTCTTTGATCTGCTCGATAATGGTGTCATCAATACCATTGGTCAGAATTCCGAGGATCTTGGTTCCTCCGACGTCTACACCGATGTATGCATTCTTGCTAGAAGCCATTATGAGCCTTTCATTTAGCTATCTATAGCTTAGGGATAAATCTGTTGGGAGCCATATTTAGTTGTGAACAGTACAATTGATGTGGTAAAGGCGGCGTTTTATGGACTATCCCGAGCGACTCAAGCTCGCTATTGATCTTCGTGATGAGATTGATACTTGGGTCGAGACCGAGGAAGAATATTTGGATGGTGAGGCCCCAAGTTGGCTTGCCTTCGAAGGGTCGGAACTACAAGTTCATATCAAATTCGAATATCTCGACGATTTGGCTCACTTTAGAGAAAAGCTTCGAGCCATTGTGTTGTTTCTTGACGCAGAGGATCGTGACTTGCGAGAAGAGTTGCAGCTTCGCATTCAATTCGACAATGACTTTAAACTTGCTATTGATCTACTGGAAGGCCTGCAGACTGCCCTAAATGACTTCGATGAGTTTGTTGAAACAGTCGGGGGTGACACTGCTGGTGAGTTAGAGATGTTGACTAGTCAGAACTGGGGGATAGAGGAAATCGTCAGATCTTCAGATTTAGATTCGCCAAGTCATTTAGGAAAACAAGGGCGGCTAGTGGTAGATGTTGCGGCTGCGCTAGAAATACTGATTGATTTTGCATCTGACGATCCTTCTTTTTCGGAGACTGACCGGACTCAGCTTAGGAATATGGGAAATAACCTCAACGGAGCCTTCAATAGTGTGCCGTTCGACGGTTCAGAATTACAAATAGCCATCGGGCTTGAATCGAGCCGCCAAATTGAAGCATTGATTGAATATGGGTTTGTAGAACAACTAGGTGTATTTCAAGATCGAGCGAAGAAGATAAATTCGGAGGAAGAAATTGCTCTACAGTATAGACAGTTTGTTCTGCATATTTCATTGGCCTGTGAACAGGAGGAGCTTCTAGCGACATTGACTGCCTTTGCTTCTACCATACGAGTTGTCGAGACGTTCGGATCAATCTGTGAGCAGTTTGGAGCTGAAGAACCAAAAATTGACCTCCGATTAGCAGTAGAGGAAGGCTCTACTTTAAAGAACGAAAAAATTGTAGTGATGCAGATCCCAGGGTCTATTGCTGTAGAACTATATCTTTCTACAGAAGCGTTAGAGGATCCTGACCTACTTAAGGCTGAGCTGTTCGGCTGGGTATTGGGAGGTACGCGGCCGTCGAGCAGTTTAGGCACCCTTGGAGCGCAAGTACCCTCTGTCAGCCCACAGGTGTTACAGGGTCTTTCAGACTGGTCGCAACGAAGAACTCTTTAGCCTTGACCGGCCAATTTGCGGTTCTTGATCTTTGACTTCACATAGTCGCGGTTCATGTATGCAATGAAGTCGAGACTGATCTCTTTCGGACATGCTTCTTTACACTCGCCGTGGTTGGTGCATGAGCCAAAGAACTGTTCCATAGTTTCGACCATGGCTTCGGTTCGTTTGAAACGTTCAGCCTGCCCCTGTGGGAGTGAGTTCAGATGCCATAGCTTTGCAGATGTAAACAACTGTGCTGCAGAGTTAGGACAAACTGCTACACATGCACCGCAACCAATGCAAGCTGCAGCATCCATTGAAGAGTCAGCTGCTTCTTTGGGGATAGGTGTTTCGTTAGCGTCACCGGCAGTTCCAGTCGGGGCAGTTATGAAGCCACCTGCTGTGATAATTTCATCGAGGGGAGAACGGTCAACGACTAAGTCTTTGACGATTGGAAAAGCCCCGGCTTTCCAAGGCTCAACAACGATTGTGTCTCCATCAGAGAACTTTCGCATATGGAGCTGGCAGGTAGCAGTACCTTTTTCAGGTCCGTGAGCTTGGCCATTAATCATCACACCACAAGTACCGCAGATCCCTTCGCGACAGTCGTGTGGGAACTCGATTGGTACTTTGCCATCCTCTACGAGCTGTTCGTTAACAACATCTAGCATTTCCAAGAAAGACGCATCGTCTGGAATGTCTTGTATCTGGTAGGTCTCAAAGCGGCCTTTGGAGTGTGGGCGTTCTTGGCGCCAAACTTTTAATGTCAGGCTTAACATTTTGCTCATTTGTAGCTCCTTTGAGATAGTGGTACTTCAGTAAAGTTGAGTTCTTCTTTGTGTTTCTCTTGGGGGGTGCCTGCACCCTTCCACTCCCAGGCAGACACGTGAGAGTAGTTGTCATCGTCACGCAAAGCTTCGCCCTCTTCTGTTTGAGATTCGGTTCGGAAGTGACCACCACAAGACTCATTGCGGTCTAGGGCATCTCTGGCCATCAGCTCGGCTAATTCAAAGAAGTCAGCTACACGGCCAGCTTTTTCTAGCGTTGAGTTGAGCGATGTCGAGTTGCCGGGAACCCGGAGGTCTTTCCAGAACTCTTCAGACAGTGCTTGGATCTCGGTGATTGCTTTCTCAAGCCCGGTTTGATCTCGCTCCATGCCAATATAGTTCCAGACAAGCTTGCCTAGCTCGCGGTGGAAGTAATCTGGCGACTTGGTTCCCCCAATACCCAAGAAGTGGCTTGTTGTCTCCTCGATTAAGGCCTTCGATTGAGTAAACACTTCGTCGCTTGTGCTGACTAGCGGCTCGTTAAGCTTTGGAGCCAGGTAGTCACCGATTGTGTAAGGCAAAACAAAGTAGCCGTCTGCTAGGCCTTGCAT
>CALJAE010000025.1 GCA_938028175.1 uncultured Acidimicrobiales bacterium | reverse complement strand
CGTACAGACCAAGAACTTGACCTCGAAGGAGTAGACGTTGTTTACTGGACAAGAATCCAAAAAGAACGCCTACAACCTGGACAGAACTACGAACAGCTAAAGGCAATGTATCAGATCAGACCCGAGACTCTAGAGTCGCTTCCTGCACACGGAATCCTTATGCACCCACTGCCACGTGATGGCGAGATAAGTGAAGAAGTAGATAGCGATCCAAGAGCCGTCTACTTTGAACAAGCCGGAAACGGCCTACTAGTCAGAATGGTCTTGCTCGAAGCCCTCGCCGGCTAAATAGTGTCGGCTAGTTGAACTATGGCAGACGGTAAACGTCTACGTAGTCGAACTTAACCTGTAGTGGGTTAGCGGCAGTTGGCTCGTGGTAGCCGGCTGTCCCTGGTTGAGGAAGACCGTGCTGTAGCTCTAAGTTGAGCGAGTAATCAAGAGCCGGATTGCCAGCGAGTGCAACAGTGTCTAGATTCCAGATACCGCCATCACGGTCAGGTACACGTTGTCCATTGTGGTAAAACTCAACGGTTCCGTCATAGTTCCACTTCATGCCAATCACGTTCCACTGATTAGGCTTAATGTCGCTACAACGCTTTTGAGCTTGATTGTGTAGACCGGTTGTTGGGTTTGCGTAGTGATAGTTTGCACACGCCTTGCCGTTTAGTACTTCATAGATGTCGAACTCGCCACTAGCTGGCCAGTTGTTGGCATCGATTCCTGAAGCCCAGAACCCAGGCCAGTTATATATAGTATTGCCAGAACCCGGCGACCAAACACGAGTCTCAACATAAGAACCTCGAGTGAATGCGAACCTTTGACGAGTGTTCGCAAAGCCAGAAACAAACTGCGCTGGCGAGCCATCTTTTTTCTTACAAACAGCAGCAGCGTTCTCGGCTGCAGTCGTTGGACGCATTTCTAAAGTTACAACACCACCGGCAACCCTGAGCTGGTCGGTACTGTAACAAGCTGTCTCCCTTGAATTTACAGGTCGGTCATAGCCAGTGTCTTGAGCTGGATCCCAATGGCGGAACCAGCCGTTTTCCCACATGTTGCCATTAAGGTAGGTTCCGTTAAAGTCGTCGCGAGTTGTTAGCTGCCAATTAACTGAACCGAACCCGAATGGGCGTCGACCCACCTGGGTTGGAGCTGCGGTAGTTGGAGCGCTAGTCGGAGCAGCAGTTGTTGTTGGGGCTGCCGTTGTCGGCGGTTGAGTTGTTTGCGAACTAGGAGACAAGCTAGACGAAGGAGACGATGTGGTAGTCGACGGAGTAGTCACGGTTGGCGAAACAGTTATAGGTGAAGTCTGGACTATAGGTAGCGCCGGTGTCGTAGTTGGAACGCTTGTACGGGTTGGGCTAGTAAATATTGGCTGCGTAATAGGTTGTGATAGCTTTTCGAACAATGACGGCGCAGCTACACCATTAGAAGGTGCAGCTGGCGGGATAAAAGCTGTTTGAGGCTCTGCTGCTTGCACAGGCTCAGCGAAAGCTAACTGTGCTGGTGCTTCCGGTTCAGAAGATTGTGCTTCTGTAACTATGTCGCTATCTGAGGTCAAAGGCGTCGAACTAAAATCTCGAGAGATAGCCGGTTCTGATAACACTCCAGGCGCTGATTGTGTAGCACTAGCACTAGTTGTTTCGGTTGTTCCGATGCTTAGCGAACTGGCAGCGGCAAACGAAGTTGCCCCAATAAAGAGCCCTGCATACTTTAGGTACCGTGTTGCATTTATAGTCATTGATTCTCCCCACAAGAACAACGACAGAACTTCGATTTCGCTTGAGCCAGCTATGGGCCCATAGAACTAGGCAACGCTACCGGCCAAGGTTGGGTACTTGTCTAGTGTTAAGCCCAGCGCTTCAGTGGTTCAGACTTGGTAGGCACCAAGTATTCATAGATCGCTAGACGAGACTTCCAAGCCTTCGTCATCGCAATACCAACACCAAGAGCGATTAGGGCTTGAACCTCAGCAGGAACAAAGGTGAATCTATCTTCGAATACAGATTCAACTTGAAAGTGGGATAGGTAGATGAACAAAGAGCTAAACGCCAAGGTGTTTACCGTTGGCACGATAACCTTTGGCAGACTAATTGTTGGAAGCCAGAGAACTATCAGCATTCCGAAGAAGAAGACTGTGAAGTCATCACCAAAGCTGGTGAACAGAGACTCTGCACAAATAGCCCCGATGGTTGCAGACGTAATGACCTTTTGAGTCGAAGTTTGTGCAACAGCTGCCATCGCCCCGACAAAGTAAGTGAAAGCTAGAAGGTGTGGCAGACGCAAGAACTCTAGTTCGTTCGGGTGAGCTCCAATAACAAATGTTAAGACAAGCAGGCGGACGATGAAGAAAGTGATTGTGGCAGTCGCAAAAAACTTGAATGGCGTTCGCAGCATAACCTGGCGAACCTTTGGAGCGAAAATGAGGATTAGGCCGAATACGAGATAGATCTGAAGCAGTACCTCGATAAACCAGTAACCGATGCCGCCCGCACCTGGCTCCAGAGCCTCTGTAAGCATCAAAAGTGGCGTCCAACTTAGTTGGCCTGTCAAGAACGAGATGCCAAAAATATATAGCGCAGTAGGGAGATATAGCTTCCAGCCATAGCGCAGTAGTGGCTCGGCTAGATTCCCAGTTGTGTCGCTGATTTTGGGGATCGTGAACTTAACAAAGTTAAAGCCAGCGAGTGCAAGTAAGAACAGAGCGCCACCTGAGTATGGTTGCAGCCCGAAATGACCTAAAACGACAGCCGTAATAGCTACAGCTCGAAGCAAGATGGTCGTGTCTTGGCGGGACATTACCTAGATATCGTAGCTTTTGTAACATTCGGATTGCTACCGAATCTAGCTATTTGATTAAAGATTTTTCGTTACAGGGGTGCCTTTGTTACAGACATATGACGAAGAGGCGACCATGGACTAGTGATGGGGTGAAGTGAGTTTGAATAGGTTGATCATTCAATAATTATCTCTTACGAAAGGTGAGGTCACGAATGAAGTCAAAGAAAATAATAGGTCTAGCGTTGGCGCTGGCACTTGTTGGAGCTGCATGTGCCAGCGACGATGAAGATGCAACAGCAACAGCTGAAGGCGAAGAAACAACTGAGGAAACTGAAGAAGAATCTTCTGAAGAAACCGAAGAGTCCGAAGAGGCAGCTGAAATCGTAACCGAGATCAGTCTTACTTCTAATGGTCTAGAACCGCTAGAAAACGGCGTTCACTACGAAGGTTGGGTTCTTGTCGATGGTGAGCCTTACTCAACAGGTAAGTTCAACGTAGATGCTGAAGGTAACTTCACAACTGTAGACGGTGAGCCATTCGAAGGTGCATTCGGATCAACCGTAGATGCTAGTGAAGCTTCTGACTTCGTTCTAACCGTAGAGCCAGACGGTGACACAGACGCTGTGCCATCTGATCCTAAGCTAGTTGGCGGAGAATTCGCTGACGGAGCAACAACAGCAACAATCGATCACCCAGGTGCTCTTGGAACTGACTTCTCAGAAGGAACAGGTAGCTTCACATTCGCTACTCCATCTGATGACGTTGAAGACAACGACCTTGCTGGTGTTTGGTTCCTAAGCCTTGCTTCAGGTGAGCCAGAAGGAACACTTGACCTTCCAGAGCTTCCAGTTGGCTGGACTTACGAAGGTTGGGCTGTAATCGACGGTGTACCTTACTCAACAGGTCAGTTCACTGATCCACTAGCTCCAGACAACTTCAGCGGCTTCACAGGTCCTAACGATGTTCCACCTTACCCAGGTGAAGACTTCGTAGAGAACCTTCCAGAAGCACTTGCTGATCTTGAAGGTGGAGTAGATCTATCTGGTGCGACAATTGTTATCTCAGTTGAGCCAGTACCAGATGATTCTGAAGCTCCGTTCGTGCTAAAGCCATTCGTTGGTGAAGCACCAGAAGACGCTGAAGCAAGGGTTGACTACGACCTAGAAGCTGACGACTCTTCATTCCCAACTGTGGATGCAGAGCTAGTTTAATAATTTAGACTAACTGCGAAAAGTTATTGGTTTGGGGTCCCGAGAGGGGCCCCAAACTTGTTTTAGCCTAGAGTGCAGACTAGTGGAATAAAGCAAACTTAGACAGGGGTTTAGTCGGTTATGGAAATTTCTAGAAAGCATCTTAAATGGCTACTGCCGCTGGGTTTAGCAGTAGGTGCAACAGCCTGTGGAACTGATGACTTAGCCGAACCAGACAGCGACTCAGATCAGACTGTTGATGAATTTGCGGCACCAGCGACTCTTGACCTAAACAACCTTGGACCTGCCCCGGCCTTTGGCGAAGGGGAGCTCTCTCCAGAGTTAGTAGCAGCGGTTGAGGCCCTGCAAGATATCCCCCCTCTGCAAGATGTCTACACAGAGCAGCATCGTTCAGCTTTGCAAACGATCGGTAACTCAGGTGACGCTCGACTCGCATGGTTTGTGAGTGACTTACTTAGATGGAGTGGTTCTTTCGAGATGCGCAACGATCTAGTAACTGTTGGTTCTCAATTAACAGGCGTTGATATTATTGACGACCCTGGCGGGCCATGGCTTGGTCTAAACAATCCGCTTATAGCGTGGGACATTCCAGATTATCCCGGCTACCTAGACAACAAGCGAACTCTGTTTAGTCAGTTCCAGCCCGAGTGGGAGCAACTGTTTGAAGACGGTCGTGAAGTCGACTGGCGTCACGTGTCATGGGGTGGAGTGGATATCGACAACCGAGAGTACAATCCGACCGAACTGTGTAACTGTATCGCAGCGATCGATAACCCAGAAGTTGCATCTGTGGAGGAGACCACCTGGCTAGCCGATGATGATGTGATTTTTGGCGTTGAGATCAATGGTGAGACTAGGGCATACCCAAGACAGATCATGGAAGTTCGTGAAATGGTTAACGACACACTTGGTGGTCGTGACTTCGGTATGCCTTATTGCACACTTTGTGGATCGGCTCAGGTGTTCTTCACAGACGAAGTTCCTGACGGTGTTGAGCGGCCAATCTTGCGTACCTCAGGACTGCTTATTCGCAGCAACAAAGTAATGTTCGATGTTGAGTCGAGATCAGTTTTTGACACCTTCACTGGAGAAGCAGTAACAGGTCCACTAGCCGATGAAGGCGTGCAGCTAGACCAAGCAACCGTTCTTGTAACTACCTGGGGTGAGTGGAAAGAATCCAACCCAGACACAACAGTCCTAATTGAAGAAGATTCACTCGGCCAGAACTTTGACTTTAGAAACAACCGTGACGCTGATGGGCCAATCTTCGCCGTCGGCAACGTCGACCCAAGACTGCCAATTCAAGAAGACGTTATTGGAGTTATCACCGAAGACGGCAGCACAATTGCTTTCCCTTCTAACGCTTCGAGAGAGGCTCTAGAAGCAGGCGAGACTGTGGAGCTTGACGGAGTAACTCTAGAGCTCGATGGTGGTGGACTCAAGTCATTCGATGCCGATGGCGAAGAGATCGTCAGTCACCAGGCGTTCTGGTTTGCATGGAGCCAGTTCCATCCTGATACTGCAGTCTGGGAAGCTTAGAAACGACTAGAACTGGAAGTAGATAAACTCAACGGGTTCTCCGCCTGAAAAGGCGAGAACACTTGAGATAGCGATACCGGTAGCGATACCGTGCACAACAGGATGCCACTGAAGTGGCTTTAGCTTGGTTCTGTTGCGATCAATCAGATCCAGAGTGATCATAGTCGCTAGAAGCACGGCAACAAAGAGCGCAACTCTGGCTGCCGGCAAGCCACTGGACCAAGTGACTAAACCACCAAAGTAATCCATGGTCTGACCAAACGACTGGGCTCTAAACGGAACCCAGGCTGCTGCCACTAAATGGAAGGTTAGAAGGATAGCTGGGAGGTCTCTGAGTCTAGGAGCGCTTGGCATTCCACGGTTCTCATAGGCGCCAAGGAGCCTGTGGCCAGCAAGTAGCACGCCATGAATAGTTCCCCAAAGAACAAAGTTCCAGGATGCGCCGTGCCATAACCCACCGAGGACCATCGTAGCCATCAGATTTATATAGGTTCGGCTTGTGCCCTTGCGGTTTCCGCCTAGCGAAACATATAGATAGTCGTGTAGCCAGTTAGATAGTGAGATATGCCAGGTGCGCCAGAACTGGGTGATGCTCTTAGATAAATACGGTTGCTCAAAGTTTCTAATCAGTTCGATTCCAAATAATCTGGAAACGCCGCGAGCGATAGAAGAGTAACCAGCGAAGTCACCATAGATCTGGAGAGCAAAAGCGTAGACGCCAAACCACAATGAGATTGTTCCGTGAGCTGATGGATCAGCAAAGCGGGTCTCGACAATAGTGGCAACAGCATCGCCGATCACGATCTTCTTAAACAACCCGGTAACGATCAGTGCCGCTGCACTTTTTGCGACAGCCGCTGTTGGGAAAACCGCTTTACGTTGAAGCTGGGGGAGTAATGCCTGCGCACGTTCGATTGGTCCAGCAACGAGCTGTGGAAAGTATGAAACGAACGCAGCAAATGTCATTAGGTTTTTCTCTGGCTGAATCCTTTCTCTATAGACATCGAACGTGTAACTAAGAGTTTGGAAAGTATAGAAACTGATACCAACCGGTAACGCAATCTGGAGAGCAGGCCCACTTACATCGAACCCGAGGCTTGCCAGACTTGATTCTGCTGAATCAATGAAGAAGTTGAAGTATTTGAAGAAAGCCAGAATTCCAAGGTTGATGGTTAGTGAGAGCCCCAGGAGTCGCTTTTTAAGTTGTTTGGTTTCACTGGTCGCCATCACCCGTGCAATTGTGTAGTCAGCCAATGTCGAGATAATTATCAATGACAGGAAGCGCCAGTTCCACCAACCGTAGAACACATATGAAAGTAGTACTAGTAGCGATGGTCGAAACTTCTGTGGTGAAGCCCAGTAAGAACTGAAGGCGATTACAAGAAATACGAAAAAGGCGACGGAGTTAAAGATCACTAGAAGCCAAGCTCTGCAAGATCATCGGCTAGCCGGTTAGTCAGCTTGGTGCCACCTTCAACGTTTAGGTGGGTGAAGTCCGCAAAATCCCCGTCATCTAGGGCGAACGAATAGTCGAGTAGGGGCACATCGAGGCTTGCGACTCTTTCGGTTACGATTGAGCGGAAGTCAGCGTAATCGGCTGCCCCATTGGGGTGAACCTCGACATAGGTGCTTTCGACTGGCATCAAAACCACAACAACGTTTCGTCCCTGACTTCTCAGGTCACTGAGTGTGTCCGCCATGATGTTCACATAGTTGGGAGACGTCTCATAGTCGTTGACGACCTCTCGCGTGACTCGCTCGACAACAGAAGGATTCTTTTCGCCACGGTTCGCTAGGGAATTCTGTAGTGGTGAAAGCGGGTTCTGGTTCAGAATACTTGTTGGTTCACCAGTTCTTAGTTCATCTGTGAACCGAAATAGCTGGAGACGACTTCGGAGTCGTGAGACCGACGATACCTCCCATAGCAGCCTGTCAGCTTCGCCTATGAAACCAGGTTTCGTGCCTCGTGCTTCATCTGAGCTATCAATTGTTGGCTCTAGTCGGTTTTCATTAAAGTCGATCGAGGTCACGCCCCAAACAATCAAATCTGGGTCTACTTCGGTGAGTACCTTTTGTTCGAGCCACTGGCTAGCAACCGGAATCTGTCCACCCGGGGTTGAAACATTAACTGGCAGCTCTAGGTCGAGCTCAGCCCCAAGCGTTTTGGCATCCAAGCCTCGCTCAACAACAGAAGTTCCTACCAGTAAGGCATCTACTTTGTCGGGCTCTGGCAGATCTTCAAGGGCGACTGCCAGTGTGTCTACACGTGCATGATAAAAGCGACGCGGTTCGTTAATATGAGGTTCTGCAAAAGCCACAGCTTGATCAATGGCAACCAGGCTAAGAGCCATACCGATGACAAATTGTAGAACTATTTTAAGGCCCGATTTGCCCGGTTTTTCGGAGACGCTATGCGATACTTCCACCGCAGAAATATTAGCATTATCAACCGGGGTGAAAGCGCTTTTATTAATACAGGTGCTCACAGTAGCTAAATAGGCTCAGACTTAATGCAGTTGAGTTGGTCGGTGGCGTTGCCATTGGTCTAAACTATCGATGGTGTTGAAAAAATATTTACCGTGGATCCTCGCAGTAGGAGTTTGCGCATACACAATCGGTTTACCACTTCTCGGTCAAAATGTGTTTCTCGGCGTCGACTTACTAAGTATTTTTTCACCATGGAACCAAGTGCTTGAAGGGAACCAAACGAGAATTCCCGTTAGCGATGTTTGGGACAACGTTATCCCGCGGCGAGCTTTGAGCGTGGAACGCTTTCGAGGCGGAGACTTTGCTTTTTGGGATGCATCTTCCGCCGGTGGGCGAGAGCTATTAGCAGTACCGAGCTCGGGTTTGTTTAATCCGATCAATTGGGTTTACTTTGTGACCCCAATTAGTTTTGCTCCAGGTGCGGCCAAGCTAATCGAAATGGTTGTCGTCTTAGGCGGCAGCGTTCTTCTATGGCGCCGCATGGGTGGCACCGCAGCAGTTGGACTTGTTGTCGGTCTCGTTTTTGCCTTCTCTGGTTTCCAGGTTTCATGGACAGGATGGTCACAGACCGGAGTACTCGCATGGCTCCCATTATTGTTCTGGGCTGTTGAGAGAGTCCTGCAAGACCGGACACTTAAATCTGCATTGCCGTTTCCAGCGATACTCGCAGCTATGTTGTTAGGTGGATTCCCAGCTGTTATTGTGCATGCAGCTTTGGTCGCCGGGATTTACGGAATTGTTAGAATTGCAGCGGATGCACACTCTAGTAGTTCGAATGGTAAGAGTCTGCGCAATTCATTTGTGGGTAGTGGTAAAGCGTTACTTTTTCTGTCGGTCTTAGGTTTGTTGGCTGTTGGTTTCGCAGCTTTTCAGCTGA
This sequence comes from uncultured Acidimicrobiales bacterium, assembly GCA_938028175.1. Classification (GTDB taxonomy): domain Bacteria; phylum Actinomycetota; class Acidimicrobiia; order Acidimicrobiales; family SZUA-35; genus JAHDDW01. Next base: position 499 of record CALJAE010000025.1, on the reverse strand, counting down.
CGGGGTTTGAAGACTCAATTAGTCAACGGAACTTAAACTACAGAGCCAATGGTGGCACTGCCATCGTTAAGCCCAAGGTGCTCGTTACAGCGGCAGTTCCTTATGCGTTTGGCGATCCAAACGAAGGCGATTGGCTACTTAATCGAAACCCAGTTGAGGCTCTTGCCTATATTGGCAGCGGAGCACTATTTCTTGGGGCACTAGGCCTTGCATCATTAAAGAACAATCCGCTAACTCGCTCTAGATGGGCCTTCCCAGCAATTCTGGGGATAGCCGTTTTCTTTACCATCCCACAGTATTTCAGAGGTCCAGTAAGCGACCTACTTAATCTCGTACCAACCATTTCTAACAACCCGATAGGGCGTATCAGAGGCGTTTGGGGTTTTATGTTTGCGATGCTTGCAGGCTTGGGGGCTGAAGTTCTCATCCGGGCCACCGTGCAAGGTGCGTGGGAAAAGCGAGTACGCATAGTCACGATTGTTGGTTCAGCAGCACTAGG
>CALJAE010000024.1 GCA_938028175.1 uncultured Acidimicrobiales bacterium | reverse complement strand
TGTCAGCTATCGATAGAAGTCTGTCATTCGGGATGACGATTTGTGTATCGACTTCTTCAGCTAGACGCTCGACACCTTTTTCTGCTTGTTCAAATCTACGCTTGCCTTCGAAACCGAATGGCTTTGTGACAACACCGATTGTGAGCGCCCCAGCACTCTTTGCAATCTCGGCAATAACGGGAGCTGCTCCGGTGCCTGTTCCTCCACCTTCACCAGCGGTGATGAAGACCATGTCGGCACCTTCTAGAGCTTCAGCAATTTCTGAAGCGTGATCCTCGGCAGCTTGTCCGCCGACATCTGGATCACTACCAGCACCTAGACCTCTGGTTAAATCCTTACCAATATGAATTTTTGTCTCAGCGTCCGACATCAATAGCGCTTGCGCATCTGTATTAACAGCAACAAACTCGACTCCGCGAAGGCCTGAATCGATCATGCGGTTAACCGCATTGCAGCCACCTCCGCCGACACCGACTACTTTGACTACTGCTACATAGTTTGCTGAACTCATATGGACACCTCAATCGCTATGCCATAACATTTAATTGGCGAGAATTCTAGTTCCTAAGAAACTACACCAGATCCAGCTAGACCACTAATGGATGGGCCAAATTGCTGACAAGTTTTACTCAGGCACCGTGTCCGCTGCAGTTTCAACGCTGGTTTCAGGCTCTTGATCGGCTACTTCCGCCTCTGGCGGCGCAATCAGGCCTGCCCGCTCCGCACAGCCCTGATTCCGAGAAACAGTGGGAAGTTCAGCAACACTGACATCGACTTCAGCAAGACAACGTAGATCAACTCGCCTTTCTACAGTTCGCATCGCCTGAATCTTATTCTCAATATCGGTGGGTGTACCAAGGACAACTGTCCCAAGTGGTTGGTACTGAATACTCAAGGTTCCATCATCGGCAACCTCAAGCTGGTCTGCGCTTATCGAAGAAGTCTCTAGCGTCCCTATAACTTGAATTAAGCTTGCGGGGTAACCCACGACTGATTCGCCGACCACCTGATCTGTTGCCGGCCCCTCAATTAGCTCTACTTCGCCATGGTCTTGGAGCTCAGCCAAGACGGTTCCGTCAGAAGCAATCATCCAGAAACCTGATCGTGATCTCGAAGCGAGGCGTACCTGCTTTTCCACAACCTGAATGTCGACTGTTCTATCCGCCCAGTTTCTAGTTACCTCGATACTATTTAGAGCTCCAACACCTTCGAGCCGAGTTTCAACGGTCGCCGGAAGAAAGTTAGTAATTGGGTCGCCGACACGAATCTGAGCGACGGCTCTCACCACTTCAACAGGAGTTAAGTCGGCGCCAACTACATCGATTGATTGGATGTGGCCGACAGAACTCTGACTGGCTCCGACCAGTCCAAGTGACAGCAAGACAAAGCCAACAAGTAGCTTAAACTTTAAAGACACCCGTGGCTCGACCGCCACACGTGTATTTTCGTATCTCGAGCCTCGAATTCCCATTACAGCTTTAAAAGTTACTCGAGTGTCGACGCTTACTGGTTGATATCTTGGTCGAATCCGATCAACTTGTTCTCAACACGAAGCTGAATCCCGTTGGCTTCGGCGATTACGCCCTTTATATGTTGTATCAGGCGGTAGACATCGTCGGCTGAGCCATCGGCACCAGCTTGGATGAAGTTCGAGTGCTTGTCTGAAACCATGGCGGTATCTAGGGAGAACCCCTTTAAGCCAGCCTCCTGAATCAGCTTAGCTGCATGGTTGCCTTCCGGATTTGCAAAGACGCTGCCAGCATTTTGACCACCTGGCTGGTTCGCTCTTCGCCAGCGCACAATCTCAGATAGTTCGGCCTTGGATTCTTCGTAGTCGCCTGGCTCTAGCTCTAACGTCGCTTCTACAACTAGCTGGTGCGAGGCGATGTTAGATGAGCGGTAGGACAAGTCGAGTTCTGTTGGCGTCTTGGTGGTGAGCTCGCCAGTTGGCAAGTCGAAGATCTTTGCCTCGGTCAAGTTTGCAGCTATGTCGGATCCGTGACCGCCGGCATTCATTCTCACTCCGCCACCGATTGATCCTGGCACACCCACAGCCCACTCAAAACCTTTTAACCCAGCGTCTACACTCTTTCTTGCCACGATTGGCATGAAAGTAATTCCTCCAACTCGAACAGTTGACTCTGCAATTTCGATGTAGTCGAACTCGGCGCCTAATTTGATTGCGACCCCACTAAAGCCCTTATCGGAGACCAACATGTTGGAGCCTTTACCGATGACAAGTACGTCTAAATCTAAATCGTTTGTAATTGTTGAAAGTGCTGAAAGTTCTTCGACTGCATGAATCTCGACAAACAGTTTCGCTTCCCCACCGACACGATAAGTACAGTGAGATCCCAGACTCTCCATCTTTGTAACGTCAAGCCCAGCTGCCGATAGCTGCTTAAAGGCTTCCTCAAATTTACTTTCCACCAAGATCCTCCAGTACTAGATCAGCCATCTTTGTAAGATCACCGGCGCCGAGCGTTAGGCAGAGGTCACCTTCGGAGAGCTCCCCGACTAGGGCTGCTTGCACATCTTCGAGTGACTCGATGTATGTTAAGTCCAAGTTTGGATCGTCAGCTTTCACCTGATCGGCCACGAGCTTTCCGGTGATCCCTTCGCGTGGTTCTTCACCGCTCGAATAGATCCCGGTAATTATGACCTTGTCAGCGGCAGAGAAGCACTTGCCAAACTCTGAGTAGAGGGCTTGGGTGCGAGAGTAACGATGTGGCTGATAGACAGCCACCAACCGCTTTGCTTCACTGGATTTAGCGGCGCTGATCGCAGCCTCTACCTCAGTTGGCAAATGTGCATAGTCGTCAACGAAAACAATACCGTTATGCTCTCCACGAAATTCGTAACGTCTGGCAACTCCGGCGAACTCGTTGCTTGCTTTAACCGCTAGTTCAGGTGGGACACCGACTGCAACTGCAAGGGCTACCGCTGCAGCTGTGTTTAAAGCATTGTGTTTACCAGGATGGAGTAGCTTGACCGGATACGAGTTTCCTTCGATTGCAAGCTGGAAGGTTGAACCGAGTCCGTCTGGTGAATAATCATGAATCCGCACGTCAGCGTCGTCAGTGAATCCATACCAGTGAGTATCGGTACCATCAAGATTTATCGATGAGCGCAAGTTGACACAGCCTGGATCATCACCGCAGAGGACCACTGGCCCAGCGGCGTTCACAACAAAGTCTTGGAATGCTTCTACCATTTTCTCGGTAGTTCCGTAAAACTCGATGTGATCTTTCTCGATGTTTGTGACTACACAGGCTGAGTTCTTAAGGGTTAGAAATGTTCCATCAGACTCGTCGGCTTCGACGATTAGGTGTTTGCCGCTGCCTAGTCTTGCTCCTGTACCAAACTCCGCAAGTTTGCCACCAATAATAAAGCTTGGATCGAGGCCGGCTCGCATAAAGACAGATGCAGCCATCGATGATGTCGTTGTCTTGCCATGGGTCCCAGCAATTAGCAGCGAGTCGAAAAGCTGTGTTACCGCTGCCAAAGTTTGTGCCCTGTTTTGGACTGGGATGCCAGATTGCTTCGCAGCAACTATTTCTGGGTTGTCTTGGCTAACCGCTGTCGAATGCGTTACGACGTCGACACCTTCTACGTTTTGTGAATCATGACCTATGAAGACCTTGATTCCTAGCCCGCCAAGTTCTTCTGTCATTGGAGAAGCAGTAGCGTCACTACCACTTACTACGTAACCACTTGAATTAAGAATCTTTGCGATTGCGCTCATTCCTGCACCGCCAATTCCAATTATATGAATGCGCGATTGCGGCTCTAACTCAAAACTTTCACTCATAGCCCTAGTCCACCTTCTTTATTCAACATAGCGGCTACCGAGCTCGCTGCATCAGGGCGTGCCACGGCCAGCGCTGCTCTGGACATATTCTCTCTGGTCTCAGGGATCTCAGTGATTTCATCTAATAGCTCTAGTAGGCGTATCCCCGACAGCTCGGCGTCTGGAATTAGGATTGCGGCACCATCTTTTTCAAGCTCTTTGGCGTTAGCGGTCTGATGATCTTTTGGAGCTCCGGGCAGTGGAATCAGTATCGACGGTACGCCGGCAATCGCCAGCTCACATACCGTTGATGCCCCCGAGCGACAAACTGCCACGTCGGCAGCCGAAAGCAACCGCTGCATGTTGGTTTCATATTCGATGACACGGTAGTTCTTGCCGCCCTTATCAGCGTGATCTGGGTAGTCTCGCTTGCCGATCACGTGGTAAATAAAATACTCTGGCCTGTCAAGAACGAGCTCAGCTAAGTCAGCTACAGCGCTGTTCACCGAACGTGCTCCAAGCGAACCTGACCAGACCGCAACTAGCCGTTGATGATCTGCCACGCCAAGGCTGGCACGGGCCTGCATGCGACGGTCAAGATCTGGGCCCAATATCGAAGAACGGATCGGATTACCAGTCACCTCACCGGGTAGATCTGTGGCTGCAAACGGTAAAGCGCAATTCGTTGCAAACTTGGACAATATCTTGTTGGTAGAACTTGCCCGAGCGTTCTGTTCGGTCACGACTACAGGAATACGACGAAGTATGGCCCCGATCGAAGCAGGCATAGCTGCATAGCCACCAAGTGATAGAACCACCTTTGGTTTCGTAGAGGAAATAAGTTTGATTCCTTGCCCAATTCCCTTAAGCAATGACAGAGCAGATTTCAGCGAAGTCAGAGACACCTTCCGGGCCACTCCCCGTCCTGCCAATGTCTCTATCTTGAAGCCTGCCTGTGGGACTAGTTCTCCCTCGCTGCCACGACTCGAGCCGACGAACAGAATCGATTCAGGACTCATCCCCTTTTCCACGAGCGCTTCGGCGACAGCTATGCCTGGGTTGGTGTGCCCTGCGGTACCGCCGCCCGCTATAACGACTTCAATTGAACTCA
>CALJAE010000023.1 GCA_938028175.1 uncultured Acidimicrobiales bacterium | reverse complement strand
CCTGGTCAATGTCAGGACCCATGCACAAATAGCGTTGGCTGATATAGCAGAATCGACTGATAGTTGTTTTGCAGGTAGCTTGCCATTTCCTGCTATAGGGAATGACACAATTACCTCCGCTGATGGTTCTGTGACCTTAGTCTCTTCGAGTCCACCTGATTGGCCCCGAATCGATATCACCGTTAGTCGTTAAACGAGAATAGCCTCGTTTAGCTTTGAATATCAAGACGGTTGATAGGGCAATAGTCGTTACATGCGAACCGCCTTATGCTAGATAAGGGCAAAGGCGGCACAAATGATAAGTATCTTTCCAAGAGCTACACCAAAAGCAAAAGCCTCAATTGTTACTTTGGCGCTGCTGGCAGCAGCCTGTACTTCTGATTCAGCTTCAGCTCCGACAGCTCAAGTAGGCAGGACAGTTGGATCTCCGGCTGATGAATTGGTGACGGCTTCTACAGCTGAACCGCAATCAACACCCGAACCCGCAATCACGGACTGTGTCCGCCAACGATCTAGAGCAATGGATCTGGTTCAAGGGTTCGGGAATGCCGGCAGAGAAGCTCGAGAACAAGTAACTATCCCAATTGACCTTGATGTCAACGCCATATTAATTGACTCGAACAGTGACGCTGAGGCTCAGGAACGACTTGGTGAGTTTGTCGAACCTTTACGAAATCTTGACTTCTTCGAAAGGTTTCTGCAGGCCTATACACAAAGAGTTTTGGTGTCACTTTCGGAACTACCAGAAAGATGTGAGACAGCACCGCTAGAGAGTTTGATAAACCAAGTAGACAACCAATTTCCCGAAGTCGAGAACCTTCCAGAATTGATTCAGGCTGTGGAACTCCTGACCCAGGAGTTAAAAAACGGAGCTTCGAGAATCCAGTTGCTAAGCCGTATTGAGAGTGGCGAATATAACCTTGTTAGTGCAAGGCTGTTACTGCCGGTAAAGGTGGTTGTTGACGGTGTAGAAGTCGAGTATCCGGAATCTTGCATGGCTCCTCTACAGCAATTAGTTAACGACTGGGCTGATCGTAAGGCTCTCTGGAATGATCGGATAGAGCAGCTAAGGCAAGAAACTCCGACGGGAGTAAGCCCCACACAAGATGCCTTCAATCAGTTTCTTGCTGAATTAAGGAATCCTTATACTGAAGCTGAGCTCTTCGAACTAATGCATAGAGACATTCAATCTGTAATCGATTTGGTTCCTAGTGAGTGCTTTGGGACTCGCCCTCCAGACCCTGGGGACGTACTTGACCGCAACGCCCTTCAGCCTTCAGAGCTTTATATTGACGATTCGGTAATCGTGTTTGAAGACAGCAGGGTTGTAGTAATCAGATAGAAATTAGCCTCTTAGCGCTGCGATCAAGTTGATGCCGGACGCTCGGAGCACTCCATAGAACACAGCGAGTCCGGCCAGCCCAACTACTGCTAAATCAACCGGTGATGGTACGAATTCGAGTAGCCGTACCCCAAACATAATTACCCCGGCAGCTAGCGCTGCGATTGCTATCTTGAATCCTTGACCAGTACTGGCCGAGAGTCCTTTTCTTCGCAGCAAGAAAGTCAATAGCCCATACTCAACCCAAGAAGCAACGCTTGCGCCCAGGGCGAGCCCGACAACACCTAGTCTTGGATTAGCGGTTTCGTCTAATCGGATTTCCTCGGGCACTCTCGAATACAGAGACGCCTCGTAGGATTCACTAAGGTCGACTTGGCCATTTTCGACGAAAGCCCAATCGAGCTGGAACATGAATAGTGAACTAAACCCAAGAACAACAATCAGCCTAAAGATTGCGATCTTGGCTGGGCCCTTAACATCGCCAAGACTATACAAAGTGTTTTGTGCGATACGTGAACGCATCGCTGCAGGCAGCCCGAGAGCGAAAGTTGCGAGCACTATGCCGATAACAAGAATCTGATCGCCGCCAAAGAAAGTGTCAACTGCGTCTCCACCAGTAATCGAGTTTTTTATACGGTTAGGAAAGCCGTAGAGTCCATCGACAATTACTGGTCCAGCCACCAGGAACAGTACTGTAGTGAAAGCTGCCGGTAGCGATACTTTACGCATAGCGGCAGTCAGGCGGGCTTGAACTTGGTCAATTGAGTCTGAGACTCGACTCATCTCTGCAAGCTCAGCGGCTGCAATACTAAACGCAAATAAAGAGATCGGTAGCAGGTAGAGGGGAAGGCTTGCCGCATAGAGGGGGAGTGTCGCCACCGAAACTGCAGCTGCTAAAGCTGTGTCGACATAGCTAGAGATTTGAATAATGCCTCTAGCGCCGACGGCTGGTAAGAATCGGCGGCCAACCTCTTTGAGATAGCCACTGACATCTTCATCTGTCGATTCGCTTCCTAAAAGCTTGAACGTTGTCGGTAGCTGGATTGCTAGCTGGGCGAATCCACCGATAATCACGGCGATACCCAATGCTGTGCCGGCTGCCGCGATGTTGAGCCCGCGAATGATTGCATAGGCCAACACAGCGATTTGAGTAAAGTTCCAAACAGTCGGAGCGACATAAGACAGAAAGAACTTGCGATGTGAGTTCTGAATACCTAAACACCATGCAGATACGACTAAGAAACCAATTCCAATACTCGTTATCTGCACCAGAGTTGTGGCTTGGGTTAGCAGTTCAGGGTCAGATTCCCAAGATGTGAATAGTCGAACGAGTTGTTCTGCGAAGATAACAAAGCCAGCAACAAAGATTGCTGTTATGCCGGCAAGCCATGCGACCACCTGGTTCGCAAGTTTTGTGGCTTCAGCTTGTTTGTCTTCTTCAATAAGTTTTGCATAAACGGGTATGAACGAAGCTGACAACGCCCCTTCACCCAAGAGATTCTGCAATAGGTTCGGGATGCGCATCGCAAACCGAAAAGCGGATG
>CALJAE010000022.1 GCA_938028175.1 uncultured Acidimicrobiales bacterium | reverse complement strand
TCTGCTTGACTAAGTTATCGTCTGGGTGGTCATATATTCTCTGGTCCATGTACGCTAGAGGGGACCTTTAGGAGATCGTGTGTCAAAACACATTTTTGTTACTGGGGGAGTGACTAGTTCACTCGGGAAAGGGCTGACAGCAGCCTCGCTTGGAAGACTCTTAAAATCCAAGGGCTTGAAGGTAGTCATCCAAAAGCTTGACCCTTATCTCAACGTTGACCCAGGCACCATGAACCCATTCGAGCACGGCGAGGTATACGTCACCGACGACGGCGGCGAAACCGACTTAGACCTCGGACACTACGAACGCTTTGTTGATGAGAGCCTCACACAAGCATCGAATGCCACAACGGGTTCTATTTACTCGTCGGTAATTGCAGCAGAACGACGAGGCGACTATCTCGGCAAAACTGTACAAGTTATCCCTCATATTACAGATGAAATCAAGAAGCGAATCTCAGCACTAGCTTCAGACGATATAGATGTAGTGATTACCGAGGTCGGTGGAACCGTTGGTGACATCGAGATCCTTCCATTCTTAGAAGCAATCCGACAATTTCGACTTGATGTCGGCAAAGAAAACGTTTGCTACGTGCATGTCACGTTGATTCCGTTTATTGGCCCCGCCGGTGAGCTAAAAACCAAGCCAACACAGCACTCGGTAACCGAGCTACGCAGTCGTGGTATCCAGCCAGACGTAATAGTCCTTCGCTCAGATCGTCCGATTCAGCAGAACCTAATGAGTAAGATCTCAAGCCTCTGCGATGTCCCATTAGACGGCGTTATTAGCGCTCCAGACGCTGACTCTCTATATGAGATTCCACTAGGAATGCACGAAGCCGGTCTAGACGACTATGTTTGCAAGACTCTAGAGTTGCCAGACAACGAACCAGATCTTACCGAATGGCAGTCCCTGGTTGATTCTGTCGAAGGTGTTTGGAAGCCTCTCAAAATTGGTGTCATCGGAAAGTACGTAACACTTCATGACGCTTACCTGTCTGTTGCCGAAGCATTGCGCCATGCATCGTTTAAGCACGAAGTAGATATCGAAATTAAGTGGATACTCTCAGACCGAGTAGAAGGAATGCTAATCGATGAAGCCCTAGCCGGCCTCGACGGTATTGTTTTGCCAGGTGGTTTCGGCGAACGAGGTGTGCAGGGCAAGATAGCGGCCGCAACATATGCTCGTGAGAACAACATTCCGACACTAGGTCTGTGTCTCGGTATGCAGGCAATGGTTATTGACTATGCCCGAAATGTCGTCGGCTTAGAGGATGCTTACTCATCTGAGTTCAATACCGCAGATCGTATAACTCCTCATCCAGTAATTGACTTGATGGAGTCGCAGAAAGAAGTTACCGACATGGGTGGCACCATGCGGCTCGGAGCCTACGTAGCGAAACTTGATCCAGAGTCACAGGTAGCAAAGATCTACGGCGACTCAGTGGTTTCAGAACGCCACCGTCACCGCTACGAGTTCTCCGCCAAGCACGTTGACCAGTTCAGCGAACAAGGCTTGTCTTGTTCAGGGTTGTCGCCAGACGGACAGCTAGTCGAGTTTATTGAACTCCCAGATCACCCATTCTGGATCGGGACTCAGGCCCACCCAGAGTTAAAGAGTCGGCCAGATCGACCAGCTCCACTCTTTGACGGACTGGTAGAAGCCTCGCTTAATCAAGCAATGAAGCGGAACCCGGAACGTTATGAGAAACCAATTGATCTTGTAGCTACTGAATCAGAACAACTACACGAGCGAAGCTAAGGCTCGCCAGATGTCACAATCACCCCACAATAAGTCTCCCCACAACGAATCGAGGGGTGTAACGGCCTCAGAAGACTTCGAAGCAGTAAAAGACTCACCTGGATATACGGCCAATGTTGTAAGCCTGATTGATCGCACCATTATCGACAATGCGGGCAACGAGTATTCAAGAGACGTCGTGCAACACCCTGGGGCTGTAGCTATCGTCGCCCTCGATGGAGACAACAACATCACTCTGGTAAACCAGTACCGAGCCCCAGTTGATGGCAATATTTGGGAGATCCCCGCAGGAAAAGTCGATGTCCCCGGCGAACCAGCAGTAGAAACAGCAAGTAGAGAGCTGGCAGAAGAGGCAGGTCTAGCGGCAGAAACGTTTGTTCCACTCTCAGGGATTTACCAGTCAGCTGGATTCTCCGATGAATTCTGTGAGATATTCCTAGCGACAGGCTTGTCATCTGTGCCTCAGAATCTAGATGGGCCAGAAGAAGAAGCAATGACTGTTGCTAGCTTTTCTTTGGCAGAGGCAGTGGCGATGGTCGAAGATCGTCGAATCACCGATGCTAAGACTGTTGTTGGAATCTTGGCAGCGGCCAGGCTACAGGAGTAGTCATTGTCTGAAGTCGTCCATCTCGTGAAACGTTTCTTCGGCTCAGTTATGGCTAAGAAGCTTAGCGCCACCGAGTTGGAATGGGTTAAACCACATCTGACCGAAGGTGAGCTATCGGTGTGGAACGGTTTCAACACCGCCGATAAGCGCCACACCTACGGAGTAGCAAAACGAGCAGAAAATTTTAGTGGTCAGCTCGACACAGTTCCTGATGGCTTTATTGCAGCAGCGCTTCTACATGACTGCGGCAAGATCGATCTACAGTTAGACACCATGTCAAGAGTGATAGCAACTCTTGCTGGGAGCAAACTTCCAGCTGGGTGGAGAGAGAAACAAGGATATTTGGGCCGACTAGCCAGATACAGAATGCACCCAGAATTAGGTTCCGAAAAGCTAACCTCTGTTGGAGCGCGTCAACTAGTGGTCGATTGGGCAGCCGATCATCACAAGCCCGTAGACAAATGGAATGTCGATACCACCGTTGGCGAACTTCTTAAGAAAGCCGACGACGAATGAGTGAGTTATTCGTAAAGATCTGTGGGATAACCAATGTAGAAGACGCACAAGTCGCACTCGACGCTGGTGCAAGTGCTATCGGGGTTGTGTTGTCAGAAGCCGCCAGGAAGATTGACATTGGCGAAGCAATCAAAATTCGTGAGTTAGCGGGAGAAAAACTGGTGGGCGTGTTTAGGGCCATTGAAGACCCGAACGAAGTAATCAAGCTTGCACAAGAGATTGGTTTGACAACTGTTCAGCTACACCATACTTCGCCAGCGGCGGTCGCTGCGATTTCGGAAAAGCTGAATGTCATAGTTGCTTATTCGTTTGATGACCCAGAGATTCAGAAAGCTACGTCTGGAGACAACGTCTTCATCGTGGACTCAGCCGAGCCAGGAAGCGGGCAGCTATTTGATCATTCAACACTTCAACAGAACGAAGCCAAAATGGTCATTGCCGGCGGCTTGAACCCCGAAAACGTTGCAGATGCAGTGCGAGCGGTTCGACCGTTTGGTGTCGACGTATCTTCAGGAGTGTGTGGGGCGGATCCTCGCCAAAAAGACGCTGACAAAGTTGCTTCATTCATTCACAGCGCACGGGCGGCCCTAGATCTAGACTAGCCAGATGACTAGTTCAGGTAACCTGAGTAATCCCGTTGACGGACGCTTTGGCGAGTTTGGTGGCAGATTTGTACCAGAAACTCTCGTACCAGCGTGCATGGAGCTAGAGGATGCATTTAATGAGGCATGGGCCGATCCGTCGTTTCGCTCAGAATTCGAAGCGTTGCTGTCGAACTACGGCGGTAGACCCTCAGAAATTACCGAATGTTATTCGCTATCGGAAGAACTAGGGCTTCGCCTACTGCTGAAAAGAGAAGACCTTAACCACACAGGCTCCCACAAGATCAACAATGTCCTCGGACAAACCCTCTTGGCAAAGCGAATGGGCAAGAAACGTATCGTTGCCGAAACTGGCGCAGGCCAACACGGGGTAGCAACTGCAACAGCTGCTGCCTACTTTGGGCTGGAGTGCGTCGTTTATATGGGCGAAGTCGATATCGAACGACAAGCTCTAAATGTTTTTCGAATGGAGCTGCTTGGTGCCGAAGTGCGACCAGCTGTCTCGGGCTCAAAAACACTTAAAGACGCTGTCAACGAAGCGATGCGAGACTGGGTCGGAAGCGTTGAGACAACCTATTACTGTCTCGGCTCGTGCATGGGCCCACACCCATATCCGCATATGGTTCGTGAGTTCCACAGCGTTATAGGTAATGAAGCGTCAGCTCAATGCAAACAGCTACTCGGCGGCGATCCAGACTATGTCGTGGCATGTGTTGGTGGTGGGTCAAATGCTATTGGCATATTCTCGGGGTTTGTGGGAACCGATGCTCAGCTAGTTGGTGTCGAACCAGAAGGTGGTGCCGCTATCGGTAGTGGCGAACCAGGAGTGGTGCACGGATCTAAGTCATTCCTAATGCAAGACGCCGCAGGCCAAGTGCTCGAGGCTCACTCTGTATCAGCTGGTCTTGACTATCCAGGAGTTGGGCCAGAGCATGCTTACCTGGCTGAGTCTGGACAAGCCAAGTATGAGTCAGTTAATGATACTGAAGTTCTAGCAGCATTCGAAAGGCTAGCCCAAACCGAAGGGATAATTCCAGCACTAGAACCCGCCCATGGTCTCGCTTGGATTATTCGCCAAGCAGAAGAACTCAAAGGACAGACCGTCTTGTTGAACCTTAGTGGTAGAGGCGACAAAGATGTGGCCCAAGTTCAGGCAATCAAGGCCGGTGACCCACAAGCCTTAGCCACCATGCGAAAGTAACCGAAGATGAACCCACTTGAGCAACACCTCACAGATCTCAGAGCTGGCGGACGAAAGCTGCTGGTTCCTTATATCACAGGCGGTTACCCTGAGAATTGGACTGAGCTTGTTGGCGGCCTGGCAGAGGCCGGAGCAGATGCAATTGAGATAGGCATACCGTTTAGCGATCCGGTTATGGACGGTCCGACAATCCAAGAGTCATCTTCCAAAGCGTTGGATGCCGGCGTGACGCCACAGGAGGTGCTCGCAGCCCTTTCACAGCTCGATGTCGATGTCCCACTGATTGCTATGACTTACTACAACATCTGTTTTCAGATGGGGCATGAAAACTTTGCAAAAGAGTTAGCCAAAGCTGGGGTCACTGGCACGATCTTGCCGGATCTATCACTAGAAGAATCACATGAGTGGACTAAGCAGGCCAACGCTCGCGATATCGATTCGATTCTGCTTGCGGCTCCGACTTCTAGCGATGAACGGCTCAAGCAGATAGTGCAAGCGTCACAAGGTTTCGTTTACAGTGTCGGTTTGGTCGGTACTACCGGTGAACGTAGTGAGCTGGCACAAAGTGCTATGGATATAGCCAGGAGGGTTAAGTCCTCGACAGACAAACCAGTGTTAGTCGGCGTTGGTATATCGTCACCAGAACAGGCACAAGAGGTGTGTGAGGTGGCAGATGGTGTGATTGTTGGCTCGGCCGTTATCAGAAGAATTCTTGATACCGGTTCGATCGACGGTGCTATTGAATTTGTCGCTGATATTCGAAAGGCTTTGGACTAAATGAAAGCTGACGTAATTGTTATAGGTGGCGGAGCAGCAGGCCTCGCCGCAGTTAGGGAAGTTCGACGCTTAGAAGGATCAGCAGTCTTAGTAAGTAACGCTGCTCCTGGTGGAGATTGCACGTACTTCGGATGCGTACCCTCGAAAGCAATGATTGCCGCAGTCGCAGATGGTGCAGACTTTAAGCAGAGCTTGGAACGGGCCAATACAGCGGCCAACCATATTGGTGAAACTGAGTCTCCGTCTGTGCTGGAAGAAGAGGGAATACGTTTTGTCTCCGGCGACGCCGAACTAGTCAGTACTTCAGAAGTCAGGGTAGGAGAGAATGTTCTTCAGGCAAAGAAAGGGATAGTAGTAGCCGTTGGCTCCGAGCCTAGAGCTCTCGACGTTCCTGGTCTTGGGGACTCTCATGTTCTGACTACCAACACGTTTTGGGACTTAGAAGCCACACCAGAATCGATTTGCGTTGTCGGGGCAGGACCAATTGGCTGTGAACTCGGTCTCGCCATGGCTAAGACGGGAGTCAAAGTATCGATTGTTGATTTAGCTGAGCGAGTGTTGCCCACATTCGAGGCTGAGGCTTCTCAGATCGTTCATAACTTGTTGGCTGAGGCGGGTGTTGAGGTTTTTGTTGAAGAATCTTTGGCCGAGGCCAAGATGCAAGACGGTTTACTCGACCTTGAGACTTCATCATTCAAACACATCAAAGCAAACTATGTTCTAATGGCAGCAGGGCGTACGCCAAAAACAATTGCGGGTGCAGACTTACTAGGCCTTAGAGTCGATCATTCTGGTCGGCTCATTGTTGATGAGC
>CALJAE010000021.1 GCA_938028175.1 uncultured Acidimicrobiales bacterium | reverse complement strand
GAGCTGAGGTCTATGGCATCTCAAAGAGCATGGTCTCAGAACCAAACCACTTTGAAGCAGCTGGATTAGGTGCGGTAGTAGATTCAGCTCTGGGCGACATTTCGGATCCTGGAGTATTTAGCCAACGACTACTAGAGGTTTCGCCTGACTTCGTATTTCATATGGCAGCTCAACCGCTGGTTCCGCTTTCATACAAAGAGCCTTATGAAACAATGAAGTCAAACATAATGGGCACCACCCTTGTGCTCGACGCTCTACGTGAACACGAACAAGCCTGCGTCGCAGTAATTATTACTAGCGACAAATGCTATGAGAACGTAGAAACCTATTACGGCTACCGTGAAGACGACAAGCTTGGGGGAGCGGATCCATACAGCGCTTCCAAAGCAGCAGCCGAAATTGTAACCTCTGCATATTTTAGATCGTTCCTAGAGTCTAAAGAGAACCTTCGGGTCGGCGTCACCAGGGCCGGTAACGTGATTGGTGGTGGTGACTGGGCAGATGCAAGACTGATCCCTGACATCGTTAGATCATGGCAAGCAAAACAGCAGCTAGAAATTCGTAGTCCGTTGGCGACACGTCCATGGCAGCATGTTCTAGAGCCACTGTCTGGCTACCTTCAGCTCGCAGAAGCACTTTCTGCCACCAGCAACAAGGACGAGTGGCTCAATGGTCAGGCTTTCAACTTTGGTCCAGCGGCCGAAGCCGTACACCCGGTAACAGACTTAGTAGCAGTCGCTAATACCAAGTTTGATGGCTTAGATGTACATGAGCTAGAACAGGTTGAGTTCCATGAGGCAGGGCTGCTAAAGCTTTGCTGTGACAAGGCCTATAGCGGTCTCGACTGGTCAGCGACACTTGACTTCGATGAAACGATTGAGATGACCTTCGAGTGGTACATGCAGTTCTATTCTCAACAGGGTGCTTCAGTAGAATCTGTTCTAGAGCTAAGCACGTCTCAGCTAGAATCTTACATTGCCAAGGCGAGCGAACGTTCAAAGAGCTGGACTGCATAGCGTGTCAGCTTCTTTTACAGAGTCAGAACAGATTGATCGCCCAGGCGGACAGATTCTTAAAGTCACCTCTGCCTCTAGGCCAGACTTTATTGAGGCCAAAGAGGTTTACTGTTCGACCCTCGAACCATTTGTCGTAAGAGCTTGGAAACTACACACTGAAATGACAGTCAATGCCTTTGTGCCCGTTGGTGAAGTGACCTTCGTTGTGAAAGCTGACGACAGGTTTGAGACATACAAGATGGGGCCATCATCCAATTGGGGGCGGCTAACCATAGAACCAGGAACCTGGTTTGGCTTTCAAGGGGGCCCAGAAGGCGGCATCGTGCTTAATATGGCAGATACTGTTCACGATCCAAACGAATCGCAGACTAAGCCTCTAGATAGTTTCGAATACCAGTTTGAGGCTGCAACTTAGTTTGAGGTTACGCCTAGTCGTTCAGCCACTGTTGGGCAGAAGTTGACGACGATCGCATTAATAATACGTTCCTGGTCGCCAGACAAAAGTCTTTGATCGAGAGGTACACCGGCTTCTTGATAAGCAGCTGCAGTATTCTCAACTGATTCAACTATCAAAGCGTTGTACTCTTCGATTGTCTGTGCTTGATTCATTGTGGTGCATCGAGATTGAGCTTCAGCACGAACGTCTATAGAGTCAATTGCGAAACCATTCCGAGTCATGAAGTCTTCGAAGTTTGCTGTGGTCTCTTCATTAAAGATGATTTCGATAGGAGCAGGAGTTGTTGCCTCGGGATCGTCTTCAGATTCAGAAGTCTCTTCGGTTACAGGCGCAGTTGTTTCAGCTGAAGGTTCCGTAGTTGTAGTCGGCGTATCGTCTCCACCGCCAAAGATAACAAATGCCAGAACGATAAGGACAAGGGCTAAACCACCAAGCATCAACAACAACAAAGTCGATCCGCCGCTTGAAGAACTTGAAGATGTTCTTGCTGGCTTCGTTTTGACACTGGTGCTGCCACCACCCGACGAGAGATCAGCATTTGGTCTAGCCCAAGCAGGCAAAGATTCTTCGTTGACATTCTCTTGGCGAACAGCTGCCGGATTAAGAATTTCAGAGCCCTGTTGCATCTGCACAGTAGCGTCTACCTGAGCTCCACCTTCGCCCATAGCCATTGGTCCTGTATCGGGAGCCCACCAACGATTGTCGATAGCCTGATACCAGCCCTTTGGAGGCGGCCACTCATAATCATTTCCGTCCCACGCCGTATAGGTTGTGCCCATATATATAGCTTGCCACAGAATGAACGATTACAAACCCCGCCAGACCAGTTTTTCTAAGTTATTTGGATGATTTGGGCGAATCCTAGGGCCGTTTAGCGCTAGGCTCTCTTCACTGCACGGATGCCCGAGCGGCCTAAGGGAATCGCCTGCAAAGCGATGATTCGCGGGTTCAAATCCCGCTCCGTGCTCTAAATGGTCGGCCATTGCCTTTAGGGGCATAGGCCAATAGACTCATTTCAGATTCCGGGCCGTTAACTCAGTTGGCTAGAGTG
>CALJAE010000020.1 GCA_938028175.1 uncultured Acidimicrobiales bacterium | reverse complement strand
ATGGGTTTACGTCTAGGAAATCTCTTGCTGCTCTGCACTGACTAGAGTCCATATCAAGCGTCACAGTCTTCTCCAGCTGAGCCCCACCCAAAAATTGAAGCATGTCTTGTGGTAAATCGCCGTTATTCATATTCCCAACCTTTAATCGCCTATATCAATTATACAGCCGCCTCCCAAAACAGAGTCAGTGCCAGAAGAACCTAATTAAACAGCCAAAAATTAGCTACTGAACAATGACTCCCGCAGCGTTCATTCTCAAGATGCTTCGATCCTCGAATTGATCAGCAACGAGGCGAACAGTCTGCAAATCAGCTACTGCAACAATTACGTTTAGCCGGTTATCTACTGCACCCGAACTAGACCCTGTGATGAAGGCTTCGCCCTGAATCTCGTCTAGCTGATCTTGAGCTGCCCGTAATTCACTGGCTGAGAACTGAACCTCTTCTATACAGGGAACCAAGTCACCGTCTGCTAACTCTTCTCTGGCAGCTTCGGCTTCGCCCTCGACTACTTGTAGCACTCCGATACCAACTTGATTAACAAGCTCGGACTCAGTAGCTAGAAGTTCCTCTTCTGAAAGCTCAGTGCCAAGCTCGACTTCCAACTCCGTCTCCAACGCAACAACATCCCTAGAGAAATAGGCTAATCCAGCCTTGTCACTGTTCTGATCAGCCCAATTAGACAACACTTCGATATCAACTGTTTCTTGCCAGTCGAGACCTTCACACATATCTGGTAGAGGGAACGGCGTGGAAGGATCAACCACTGGCTGCTCAAAAAGACGATCCGAAACCAATTGAACTGCATTGTCTGAATTAGGAGGCCAGCTGACGACAACTGTACGCTCACCAAAGGCAACACCACCCTCGACATGCGCCCACCCAGAACTCTCTAAACCTTGAACAATAAACCCACTGCACTGAGGCGGCAAAGACTCGAGCACCACGCCAACACAAAACTCAAAACCTTCACCAGAATCGATTAGAGTGCCGGAGAACTCGACCTGTGAAGCAACTTCTGGTCGCTCAACGGCGCTCGAAGCAGGGTCAACATCGACACCTTCAACCTGAAACAATTGAGAAGATGCCCCGGACTGTGCGGGATCTACTGCCGCATCATCAACCGGTAAGTCTGTTGCATCGACCGAAGTATCGCCGCCGCAAGCAGCCAAACCAAGAAACATCACTGATAGAGCTACAAATTTAAGTAAATTGACTATTTTCATGCTCTTTAGACGTACAACATGCGCAGTTGTATCCCAGTCCGTAGCTTAATCCAAAGATTTCAAGCTGAAGTCAACATCTAGCCAACCGAGCACTGTTTCATTGATGTAACTGATGTTCTTAGCTTCAGCAGCCACAACAAGCGAGCTATGGTCACCTAAGTATTCAGCGATGGATTCATAAACAGTTGGCGAGGTACTTCCTGTATAGATCGATAGCTGGTTCCCATCACTGGCTGCTCTAGGACTATCAGTGAAGACATCATCAGTGGCGACATTCGATAGCCAAGTCGCTGGAGCTGTATCTTTGAATCGCAGATAACCTGCCCGGTCTAACTTGGCTAGAGGATGAAAGCCATCGCTCGTTTCGTTACGAACTGCCAGTACCTGGTCCAGTACGCCTTTGAGGATCTCAGACACTGAACCTTCTGAAGTTAGAGCATGAATCTCTCTATCAGCCTGCCCGACGCCAATCTCTACTAGAGCTACTCCATCTACTTCAATGACTCGACCGATTTCTAAACCAGCAGTAGAGATCGACGCATACGCAGCGGTAACAATCTCGCCATCGGCGAGAGTTATCTTAGCTGAGCGCTGCGATGTAACAGCCAAACTGTCTTCGGCACCGAAATCTGCAACCAAATCGTTCGCAGCATCAAGCAATAAATCTGGAGCAACTGGCAGCGGTTCTATCGACTGCAACTCAGCTGGTTTAACCTCGCCACTGACCATGAAAAAAACATTTACCTCAATTCCTTTATAGGCTTCTGCCAATCGCAGGGCTCTTGAGGCTTCATCATATGTTGGTGTGACAAAGTTAATCGACGAAACCCCCGCTCGAGACGCCCAGAGTAGACCATGACCTAGACCACGATCTTGATCGATCAAGAAGTAGCCGACACCCTTATCAACGCCAGCTGTTAGATCATCTTCGACATCAAGCGACACACTAAAAGCGGAGTTGCAAACGCTCTTAAAAAGTTCGGGAGTAATACTCACAGTGGGCAGGGCCCAAACTACTCGTTTGACTCTGTTGTCTCTTCGCCTTCGACAGCTTTTCGCTTACGACGGCCATAACGCTTCTCGAAGCGCTCAACACGACCAGCAGAGTCAATGATCTTCATCTTACCGGTGTAGAAAGGATGGCTAGCAGACGAAATCTCGACCTTGTAAAGCGGGTAGGTGTTGCCATCTTCCCACTCGATGGTCTCGTCTGTCTCGACAGTTGACTTTGTCAGAATCTTGAAATCCGCAGAAGCGTCCATGAACACTACTGGACGATAATTTGGGTGGATATCTGCTTTCATGATTTAACTTTCTAAAGTGATTAACTTTGCTCTGAGTAAAGGGCTACTGAAAGCCGAATAATCGAGCTATTTATTCTGCCTTAAGATCTGAGAATTGCGACCCCAAAGAGCTGTTTTTGTCAAAAAGATGGAGATCCTGATTTTCATCAAGATGACAATTGGATCAGAAAACGGCTACTCATAGAAAAAGAAACCCTTTGACGCTGACCGCTAGCTCAGGGAATCTTTCTTGATGATGTGAGCTAGCACTTCGGCATTCGTTCCCTTAGATTCAATCAGTTCTAGCAGCTGCGTATAGCCGGTCTGCTCCTCTGATTCAGCATTTAGGTCTGCTTCTATAACCAGACTACGTAGCTGCCCTATGGCTTCTACATCGTCTTCGTCGAGCATGTACTCAACCCAACTGGTGCGAGAACTAGCGATATCGATAACTGGTTCAGCAGAACCATCAGACTCGTTCAAGACGATCTCTGAATTTGCGTGGCGGCTCAACTCAGAATGAATCATAGAATCTGGATAGTCGGCACCAAAGATTGAATCGGTAAGAACAGAAACTAAAGTTACTGAACCAGCCTCATCTAATTTGGCAGCTGCTCCCAAAAGCTGTCTGACAGGCTCTAAAGCTGGCAACTCAACATTGGCAGCGCTAGAGCGACTACTGCTAATAAAGTTGGCCATGTAAGCCTTGGCCAAGTCAGTCAGGCTGTCGACAATGATAAATACGTCTTCACCCTTTTCTGCCATGCGCTTAGCACGCTCCAACGTAAGTTCTGCAGTAGCAATATGCTCTTCGATACTGCGATCAAATGGTGATGCAATAACTTCGCCCTCTGATAGACGAGAACGAAGGTATGTGGCTTCTTCAGGGCGCACACCAATAGCAAGAATTAGCACGCTCATTTCTGAATAGTTCTTCTCGACGGCGCAAGCCATCTCGGCTATCAGCGAGGTACGACCAGATTTAGATGGGCCGCTTACAATTGCACGCTGTCCTTTACCAATGGGAGCCACAAGGTCAATAATTCTGTTGGCAACGGCATCGCCTTCAGAATCAGACTCCAATACAATCTGTTGGTTAGGAGAAACTGGGGTTAGCTCTTCGAACTTTGGCCGAGAAGCAGCGTCTTCTGGGCGAGAACCATTTACAGTTTCGATATTAGTGAAACTTGGGTTCTTCTCATTGCGATGTGGAGCTGATGCTTCACCAGTCAAGTGATCTCCACGGCGTAATTCAAGCTGGCGAACCTGCTTTACCGAAACATAAACATCGTCCTTGCTTGGCAAGAAGCCCGCAACACGTAAGAAACCGTACCCTTCGTCTCGAAGATCTAGAAAGCCAGATACTTTCGCTAGCGAATCAGAGACCGGATCGTTACCAGCCTCGGAGCGTGGAATCTTTTTCCCACGACGTCCCTTGGAATGACGGGAATTAGCAGGATCCACTCCGTCATTGCTCGATTCTGGCGCTTCCTCAGAGCTCGAATCTTCTACCTCTTCTTCGGAGTCATCCGATGAATCCTCTGATAGTTCTTCACCGGAGAGTTTTTGAATCTCAGCGATAAGGCTTGCTTTAGTGTCCCTGGAAGATGGCTTACCACCAAGAGCGGCGACTATAGCTGATAGCTGTGCTTTGTCCTTCTTCTCAAGGATGGTTGGGTCGGTTGACATTTGATCTGACAATTTAAGCTCCTGCGTGATACAGACAAAAAGATTATTGATTAAGCGAGTAACGTCAGGCTATTGCAATTCCGAAAAAGTTGCTACTTTTGCCCTAAGCCAGCCACAGTATGGAGTTTCTCTACTAACTGCGAATACTCGGCCGATGACTCTTCGTAGCGCTCGGGTTTATCTAACAACTCGACCAACTGTGGATGTAACTCAGGGGTAAATCCGATTGCTGAAGTGACCGCATCTAGAAACTTGTCTGGCGCCGCTGTTTCGACCACTAGACAATGACTACCGTTGACTTTGTTGGCAGCCGCTACTCCAGTTGCCGTATGTGGGTCAACAACTAGATCACTTTGAGCATGAAGATCTCGGATTGTCTCCAGAGTTTCTTGGTCGGAAACACTGTGAGCCTTGAATTCTTGTCTCATACGATCCATAACTTCATTGGGAAATGAGACAGTGCTGTCGGTTTTGTATTGAGTCATTAGAGAAGCGATCATTTCGGAATCTTGACCACTCAAATGCCACAAGATGCGCTCTAAGTTAGAAGGAATCTGAATATCCATACTTGGGCTCAACGTCTGACGAACAACTACATGCTCGAGCTTTCCAGATTCTAAAAACCTGACGAAAGAGTCATTTTCGTTGGTAGATACAACAATGTCACCGATTTTGGCGCCAAGTTGCTTGGCATACCAGGCCGCCAAAACGTTGCCACAGTTCCCAGTGGGAACCACCACGCTTGGGAATTCCAACTCTGGCCGCTGACACCCAAGTTGGTTAACTCCAGCAATGTAGTAGCTGATCTGGATCAACACTCTTGCGAAGTTGACAGAGTTGACCGCAATCAAATTCATTGAAGATGTGACTTCAGGGTCCACGAAGCTCTGTTTCACAAGATCCTGACAATCATCAAACGCCCCATCGATAGCCA
>CALJAE010000019.1 GCA_938028175.1 uncultured Acidimicrobiales bacterium | reverse complement strand
TATCTCGGCAAACTAATAGCTTCGATTGTTCCCGGCTACCTCACCACTCTCGTTGGCTTCACAATATACTCGCTGATCGTAAATGTAATAGCCGGCCCTCAGGTCGGCCGATGGTTCTTTCCTACATTCGAGTGGTGGATTTTGATGCTCTGGGTCGTCCCACCATTTCTAGCTTTGACTCTCTCGCTGATTCTGCGACTTTCAGCCAAAGTACAATCGACAGCTGCCGCCCAGCAAGCGTCTGGCCTAATCACGCTGCCTCTTATAGGTATTGCATACAGCCAATCAACCGGCGCCCTATTCGGCGGAACTAGTACAAGCCTGATTGTTGGCCTAGTTGCCTGGCTAATTGCGGGACTCTCGCTAATCAGAGGAATCTCTTCTATTAGAAGAGGCAGGCTTCTAGGTGTTGCCGACGGAATCTAAAACTCAGGCTAATTTGCAGAACCGATGGTAGTGATTGCTGTTTGCGACGGCAGACTGTAAGCAATGGAAACCCCATCAGAACAGGCAGCAAACGGCACACCTCGAAAGATCCCAACCCAGCTTGCGGTTTTCTTAACTGCAGCGACATCTGGTTTAGTCTTGGTTGTCGAAATTCTAGCTGGGCGACTCCTTGCACCTTTTGTTGGTGTTTCTCTAGATACTTTCACCGGGATCATCGGCACCATCCTCGCAGGCATCGCTTTAGGAGCGGCCGTCGGAGGGTGGCTTGCTGATAGATACGAGCCTCAAAAACTTATTGCACAAGCATTGTTCTGGGGCGGAGGCCTCACATGGCTTTCTGTCCCAATAACGTCTTGGATCGGTCCAGCGGTCGGCAACGGACCAATCGCAATAGTCATACTGTCGGCAGCTGCCTTTGTTGCCCCAACAGCGGTGTTATCTGGCGTAGGACCAATGGTCGCCAAGTTAGAACTAAAGGACTTAGACAGTTCGGGCGCAGTCGTAGGCAAGCTGTCGGCTGCTAGTACGTTTGGGGCATTGATCGGAACATTCGGCACCGGCTTTATCTTGATCGCTTTGCTCCCGGTACACATTCTCATATTTGTTATCGGCGCACTGCTCGTAGCTGGCGGAATCGTCATGTTTGTATTCAACAAACAACGCCCCCAGGTTGCCGATATCGCAGCCGTGATCTTTACTGCGATCCTCGGCTTACTGGCAACCACTCCTTGCCAGTTCACAACAGCAAACTACTGTGTGCAGATCAGCGTGGACGATCCTGTCGCAAGACCAGGCGGCAGAACCCTTATCTTGGATCAGCTACGACATGCCCACTTTGATCTAAACGACGAAACTCACCTTGAGTTTCGATACATGCGTTTATTCGCTGACGTTGCCGAGACGCTTCCAGACGGACCTATAAATGTCCTTCATATAGGAGGAGGCGGGTTTACACTGCCCCGCCATATTGATGCTGTGCGACCTGGGTCGACTCACACTGTCTTAGAACTTGATGCCGATCTGGTGGAGATTGTCCAAGCTGAGCTTGGCTTACCAGAAGATCACCCTTTCGATATTCGAATCGGCGATGCAAGAATTAACCTCGACGAACTAACAGATGACACTTACGACCTTGTAGTTGGTGACGCCTACTCTGGGAACTCAGTACCCTGGCACCTAGCCACGAAAGAAGTTGGCGAAGAGATCAACCGAGTACTCAAAGATGACGGCGTCTACATGGCAAACATTATTGACGGTGACGAGAATCGCTTTGTGAAGTCACAGCTAGCTACTCTTGGAGAAACCTTTGATCAGCTGAGTCTTATCCAGCCCGCTACCCCCTTTGGTCAGTTTGCAGTGAATCAAATAGTTATTGGATCGCAGCAACAAATCGCCAGCGTACCTATCCAAGATGATGACGGGCGGCAGCTTGGAGCCCAGGAACTTACTCAATTCATAGGTAACGATGCAGTGATTCTCACTGATAGCTTCGCTCCAGCCGACCAACTACTGCCCTAGATATTTCATATATAGGAGATTCGATACAAATGGACTATTGGTTTTGGGTAACCACTCTGTTTTATACTCGTAATAGGCGAAAACAGAGGGAAATCAATGGCGGAAGCAGTGTTTTATCTAGAAGATACAGGAATTGAGATAAAGGCATTGGACGACGTCCGCCGAGAGGCGGAAGGGCAGACCAGCGTTACATGCAGGTCAGACAGTGCTCGACTCAACTTTGTCTACAGCGATCTGGTGGACACTCTTGTCACTCCGACTTGGGACAAACTGATCAGACTTCAACTAGCACTCGAAGCTTTTGAAACGACCCCATTGACTTTGAACTACCGACTCAAGACATCTCTCTTGGAAGAAGTTACTTCTTACCTACACAAATTTGAATCTTCAACCAACGATCCCCTACTCAAGTACTTGGGTGTCGAAAGTACTTTGATACGAACCTTGGTCGACCTTGAAACAAAAATGGTTGCCTGCATTGGCAAGCTAGTGGCCGATGTTGAAGGCCTAGTCGGCATCCGTGTTATTGATAGCAACCAGTACCCTGACCAAAGAGACATGATCATAGATCTAGATATTCCAAAGGCCCAGGTTCATAAGTCTCTAGAAAAGCTATTTATCCCAATCGAGATCGATAATGAATCAATAGTCGGCCGCTAGCACAGCATTCTAATACGACTGGATCGGCATCACTTGAGAGAGTAAACTGGTCTTGGTGGGCTAATGACAGATATGAACAAGCGATTTCTAATTGTTGTAGGTCTCTGTTCAGTTCTAGTAGGCGCAATTGTCGTCGCTCTTTTACAAGACAATTCGAATCTGAGCAACAGTTCAGATATCGAAACGCGCACCAATTCAGAAGGCGTTGATCTCGACAACCCCAACACAACGAACCTACCTCAAACTGAAAGTGGTGACGAATCTAGCTCTACCACTCTCGGTTCGGGAGCCGAAGATGATCGTGGCGAATCATCAGATCCACAGCTCCAACTCATTGCCAGTGATAGCAACTGGAGGGTAAACCCAGACTTCGATGTGAGCAATCTTCCAACAGAACGGGCAAGACAAGCTCACGCTGACTGGTGGAGTGCATTCAACGATCCAGAAAACAACTGGCAAGACCCACCGAGCGATATCTTCGCCGCAGCCGATGTTTCAAACTCCAACCGCAATGGTAGTTACTCCTACGCTCGCCAAGGCAACGACTATGTTGCAGGAATCGTTGATCTCATCCGAACTACGGGAGATCCTCGTGCGCTGGACGAACTCATTACCGTGTCAGACCAGTTACAGTCCAACTTGGCCGATCATGATGGACGAGGTTACGAATACTTCGAGTACACAGCAGTTATCCAATCGAATCCAACGGACAATGTACATAACCTAGATGACACAAACTGGTTAGACGAACAAATGCTGGGCGCTACTATTGCTCAACTAGCAAGGCC
>CALJAE010000018.1 GCA_938028175.1 uncultured Acidimicrobiales bacterium | reverse complement strand
GAATGTTAAGTACCTGAGTTTCTCCACGCTTGAACAGACCGGAGCCGTGCACACGAGGCACAACGCTTACTTCTGCTGAAAGTGGGCGAATGTCGCCTGGGCCACGACCGTCAATACGGAAGCCTTCAACGATTCGACTACGAACCACTGACTTGGTTAGTGATCGAAGTGCTGCAGAGTACTCTTTGCGAGCAAGACCCTGCTCGTCTTCTGGTACAGCTGCAACCAACTTGTCGAGTGTCGCTTCACGGTTAGCGGCTTCTGCTGCTTCTCGCTCCACCTTGTCAGAGATTTGCATCATCTCAACAAGCTTTGACTCACACTCGGCCTTAACGGCTGCCATTTGCTCATCTGAGTAGTCACGCTGAGCGTCGAACTCCATGGTTGGCTTACGGCCACCGGCAGCTTCTACAAGCTTCATCTGAACAGCAATTGCTTCTTTAATGTAGATAGCGGCTTCGTCTAGAGCCTTAGCCAAAGTAGCTTCGTCAACCTTTGGGGCACCGCCCTGAACGTTGTTCCACTGAGCCTCGGTACCACCGGCTTCTACCATCATCACAGCAACTTCACCGTTTTCTAGCTGGCGTCCAGCTACAACGATTTCGAAAGATGACTCTTGGCCTTCTTCATAAGTTGGATGTGGCAACCACTCACCATCTGTGGTGTAAGCAAGGCGTACAGCGCCAATTGCGTCATTGAATGGAATGTCAGAAACCATTAGCGCAGCTGATGCAGCGTTGATAGCTAGTACATCGTGCGGGTTGGTCACATCTGTTGAAAGAACAGTGATAACAACCTGAGTTTCGTTTCGGTATCCGTCGGCAAACGATGGACGTAGTGGACGGTCGATAAGACGAGCTGTCAATGTTGCTTTGTCTGAGGCTCTACCTTCACGACGCAAGAAACCACCAGGAATTTTCCCGGCAGCGTACGCTCGCTCTTCGACGTCTACTGTTAGTGGGAAGAAATCAATTCCGTCCCTGACTGAGTTAGCTGCGGTAGCTGTTGCTAGTACTGAAGTATCGCCTATTCGCGCGATAACAGAACCACCAGCTTGTAACGCAAGCTTACCTGTTTCCAGGTGCATCTCTGGGCCATCACCATTTGTGATAGAGCCCGAAGCTGAGTAAGAATCCATAACTGGATCTCCTTTATGTATTTAAATTAGTAGCCAACGACTGGCTACAACCCACGACGTGGGTCTGGTTAGATCCCAGATTTAACTTTCCCAACACCGACCCATGTGTGCCACAATCTCAGATTTAATCTGAGATTCAGATCCTGACTTTCGTCAGGATGACATCATAAATATTGTTGAGCTAGTTGAAACTGGCAGCTAACCAAATCTGTGCAAACCTTTCGCACCTCTACAGGCTAGCAAGATATTGGCCATTAAGGGCTATCGCTTAGGACTATGTTCCTGGCAGTAACTTGGAGTAAAACGTGGCCTATGTCCGCATGAGACGACCGGCGGGACCACAATTCCTTGATCGCCCGGAATAGACTCCACTTTCGGCGCTCTTTTAGGAGCCTGAGATTCGCCACGAACTGCGTTACTTACACCTGAAACCTGCAGATTTGCTCCATCATTGTGAATGTATAGCTCGCCATCACGCTCTTCGATACGAACTTTAAATGAGCTCGACATAAGAACTGTGATTTCAGATGGCAACTGTCCATCTTTGAGTTCCGCTAAATACAGCGGACGATTGATTTGCACTTCACTACCATTCTGAAAAAAGAATACTAGCCTTCGGTCTGCACCAATTTCTAAACTATTGATCTGGTGCTTATTTACTACCTGCGAACCGGTTGCGGCAAGACTGCCATAGGTCTCAATCTTTGCTGGTAACTGCCAAGCGGGCACCTCTAAATAACGCCCACGACGAAGCCGCCTGACTGTAATCCTATGATCCGCCATAGCTTCTATTGTAGAGCAATCTGGAGGCTATTAAACGTAGCCTTAGCCTCTTAGGCCAAGCTCCTTCATATTTACCTAACAGGTGTTTAGTGAAATGAACGAGAGAATCGCCTGAGAGCATCCACTGAGTTGGTCCTATGGTGAGCTTCACAATAGTTGTTGTCTCGACGACTTAACCCACAACTTTCGGTTGGTCTAGGCACTCGTGGCCTGATACATTCACCAGGCAGGTTAACAATAACGGGCTGGGCTTGAACACCATCTACAGAGCGCCCTTTCCTGTAAAGAACAGCCGCTATGGGCAACGACCCGGCGTTTTCGATGGTCACAGCACCTGCGTTCGAGTAGATGAACGGGTTGAATCCCTCGACCATATCTTTTAAGATTTCGGCCTCTACATTAATTGTGTCCTGGAGGTCAACAAGAAAGGCCGGCTTAGGCCTCATACCCTCACCGCAAGCTTCGATCCGATATGTAGAGTCATTAAAGGACAAATATTCACCATTCTTATTGATGAAATAAATCTCATTACTGCCACGGATATCTATACCGCAGACAGCCAGATCACAAGTCTTAAACTTATGTGGTTCTACCTTGATTACAACTGGCAGGTCATCGAAATTGAATTGAAGCTCGCCATCTTTTAGATAGAAGCCTTCTAGATCCTGTTTGTCCGCCACAGATTTAATTGTAGAGCAATACTGGGGCTATTAAGCGTAGCCTTAGCCTCGAATGCCAAGTTCTTTGATTAGTGAACGGTAACGCTCTACGTCTAGGCCTTGTAGGTAGCTGAGCATACGACGACGCTTACCTACTAGCTTTAGGAGTCCTACTCTTGAGTGGTGGTCTTTCTTATGGTCTTGCAGGTGATCTGTAAGATGCTTGATGCGGTCTGTTAGCAAAGCGATCTGAACTTCTACCGAACCGGTGTCGTTGTCTGCTTTTGCGAACTTAGCGATTGTGTCTGCCTTCGGAGGCAAGTTAGCTGCAAGTTTTCCCATTGTGTTTCTCCTACCGCATTGTGCGGGCTGGTCCTATTGTCCTGCCATCAACATGGCCTAGGCCTAAGTTGACAGCTCGCCTAGTCTAACTGGATGCAAATGTAATTACTCAGCTAGATCTAACAGCTTTGACGTCTTGAATTAACTGCTCTTTGAGCTGTTCGATCCCGGCGAACCGGCGTTCACTGCGCAAATACTTAAGTAGCCGGACTGAGATCTGCTGGTCATAGATATCTTCATCAAAATCAAGAAGATGCGCTTCAAGCAATGACTCAGACTGATTCTGATGAAACGTTGGACGCTTCCCTACATTGACTGCGGTCTTATGAACACTGCCGTCAGCAAGTTCTACCTCGGCTGCATAGACACCATCGGCTGGGACAGCCATGTGCTCGAGGCGCACGTTTGCAGTTGGGAACCCGATTGTTCGCCCACGCTTGTCGCCGTGGACTACCACTCCCCTAATCTCGTGAGGCCGACCCAACATTGCGTTGACTTTTTCTATGTCTCCACCTGCTAGGGCCCTTCTGATTGCTGTTGAAGAAACAAGTAGTGAATCAGACTGATCCTGGGTTAACAGGACAACCGGTGAAACTTCAAAACCAAGTTCTTCCCCAAGTTCTCGAAGCGTTGCAACATCACCCGCACGGTCAGCCCCAAAGTGGAAATCTTCGCCGACCACTATGTTCTTTACTTGCAAGCCTTCTACTAGCAATCGCTGCACAAAGTCTCTGGGAGAAAGATCAGCAAGTTCTTTATTGAATGAGTAAGTAACAGCTATGTCAAAGCCAGCCTCTTCAAAGAGTTCAAGCTTGTGTTCATGGCTGGTAATCAACCCGGGGGCATTCTCGGGGCGGAGAACCTGCGCTGGGTGTGGATCAAACGTGACGACCGCACTACAACAATCAGCGGCTTGAGCGAAAGCTTTTACCTGATCAAACACTTGTTGGTGCCCCAGATGGGCGCCATCAAAGAAGCCGATTGCGGTAACAACTCCAGTCTCACAGACTGGGGCTACGTCGCCGGGATTTGGGTCACGGAACTTCTTCACGGATATATAAGCTAGCGGATAAATGACAACGCTCCCCTAGCTATCTAGTTAGAGCCTTCCCAATCCGCATTATTAGATCGTCCAGCTTGCTAGACATTGGCAAAGCACTTTTGGGAACATCCAGGTGAGTATTAACAACGTGGTAGTCATTGAGAGTCGCTTGCCCCCGAATGATATTTCTCACCGCTCCGAGAAGCTGATCTACTAGATCGAGTATCAGCTGGCTCTCAAAAACATATACCTTTCGACCAGCTTCTGATCTATAGTCTCGATAACTTGTGTTTGAATTTTGAAAGAACTCTTCTTCATCAAAGTCAGCCGGATCGACCTCTTTGAGGAACTTAGCATCAGCGGTTAGTTCTCGAAACTGCTGCTCAAGCCATTTATACGTCCTTGAATACGCATTCGGTGGGTTCAAAGAGAACGGGAGGTGAATGACATCTTCGCCATCTCTGTTAGCTACTGTGTCCGCCATCTATCTAGCATATCGTCAAGAGCTCGTGCCCGACAATCGGCTAGTGAGGCGCTACTTTTTCAGCCTTTAGTTTGTTTCCATCGGAGCGGTAAACAGCAATAAGTTGGCCGTTATCTGTGAGACCAACTATGCCATCACCAATTGAAATATCTAGTGCTTGCCCATTCCACACTTTAGGTACTAGTTCTTCGGGAAGCGGAACCAGCGGCGCTTCGCCTAACAAAGCTTCTACGCCCATGAGCGATTCAAGACTGACATCGTCTAGCGCAACTGCCTGATCAATATTGAACCTGCCAATTCTTGTTCTTCGAAGAGCCGACAGATGCGCTACCCCGCCAAGAGCTCTACCTAAATCATCGGCCAGACTACGAATATAAGTACCAGAGCTACATGAGACCGTTGCTGTGTACACCAGCGGATTTTCAGTTGAAGATATATCGAACTGTGTGACAGTGACGGGCCGGGCTTTGCGCTCCACAGTTTTGCCTTCCCTAGCAAGCTCGTGAAGACGTTTGCCATCGACCTTGAGAGCCGACACCATGGGCGGCACCTGCTCGATGTTTCCAATGAAGGCCTTGACTGCTTGAATAACAGATTCAGCCTCAAGGCCAGACATATCGGCCGTCTCAGTTACCTCGCCAGCAGCGTCTAATGTTGAAGTAGCTGTACCGAAAGTGATTTGTGCGTCATATGTCTTGTCGCAGCCAACCGAGTACTCCATTAGTTTCGTGCCGAAACCGATGCCGACAAGCATGAGCCCTGTCGCATCTGGATCAAGGGTGCCAGCATGACCCACCTTCTTGGTCCCCAGCTTTTTGCGAACCACATTCACAAGGTCATGACTGGTGAAGCCAGCCGGTTTATCGACTAAAAGGGCTCCATGGACGGTGGGCGACTGCTTAGCCATCGACTTCTTCATCAGAAGATCTGTCCATGACAGAAAGAATCTCATCGATTCGAGCACCCTCGGCTATTGCTGGATCAAACTCGAAGGTGACTTCTGGTGTTTTACGTAGGTGTGACTGTGCGTTGATCTCTGACTGAATCGGAATACGATGTTCGGCCAAGCTCTCTAACAGCTCCTCGTCTGGGTCGTCTTCTAGGTTAGAAATGAACACTCTTGCACGGTTCAGGTCGTTATCAACACTGACACCCGTGATAGTAAAGAAGTCGAGCTCTTCATCATTCACATTGTTGAAGTAGTTGGCAACAATCTGTTGGATGAGTGAATTGAGTCGAGCAGTACGAGGGTACTGTCGCTTTGTTGGTGGCCTAGATCTCTTATTACTACGAGAGCTGCGGCCTTTACGTTTTGCCATCCAGACAGTCTAGACGTCGTTCACTTCGTTGCGTTAGCGAGTTTGGCTGTGCTAAACAGATCCTGAATTAAGGAACTCTGAGATTTCCCGTTCAGGATGACGTCGTTCGCTACGCTCACTTACCGAGTTTG
>CALJAE010000017.1 GCA_938028175.1 uncultured Acidimicrobiales bacterium | reverse complement strand
CAGGATTTTGGTTATGCTCCTGAGATTTTTGATCTTGCGTTGGATAAGGTGTTGGCGACTGAAGGTCCGTTCAGTGTTGGTGACACTGTCAGTTATACGGTTACGGTGTTTAATCAGGGGACTGAGGATGTGACTGATGTTGGTGTTACTGATTTCACGCCTGATGGTTTAACGCTTGTGCCTGGTAATGGTTGGTCTGTTGATTCTGTTGGTAATAGTGTGTTGGATGTTCCGGTGCCGTCTATTGCTGCTGGGGCTGCGGTTGAGCTTCTGATCTCGTTCACTATTGATGCGACAGCAAGCGGTGATATCAGCAATGTTGCTGAGATTTCTGGTTTCTTTGACGAGTTCGGTGCTCCTGCGCAGGATGTTGATTCGACTCCTGATGGTGATCCATTGAATGACACATTGGTTGATGGTGTGACTGATGGCAGCGATGGTGATGAGGATGACTCGGATATAGCGTCGTTTAGTCTTGATGGGTCGACGCTTGCTTTGACTGGTGCTTCAACTGCTTGGATAGCTAGTGTTGGTTTGTTAGCGGTAGTCGCTGGTGTGATACTCCGCCGTAGACAGAAAACAGTGATAGCAGCATAACGTCATCTTGAAATCTTAATGGTCGTCATCCTGAACCCTTAATGGTCGTCATCCTGAACTTGATTCAGGATCTCACGAAACGAAGTGAGCGACGTTGATTCATGATCCTAATATTTGGATGAGGGCCCCTGCGGGGGTCTTCATTCGTTTACTGCGAGTCGATGTTTGGTGTAGCCAAACTCGGACGAACCCAGCGGGTTCGCAGTGAGCGACGTCATCCTGAACTTGATTCAGGATCCTGACTTTCGTCCACGTTGACGCTTGGGGAAGTGAAGGTCGTTGTCGATACACGGAGTCGCTAAACGACTAGGCTTGTTGCATGACAGGCATTAATAAAGTATCGGCAACTATCACTCAACCGGCGTCTCAGGGTGCTTCACAAGCCATGCTGCATGCAACAGGGCTGACAACTGAAGACTTCAGTAAGGCTCAAGTTGGTATCGCTTCTTGTTGGTATGAGGGCAACCCTTGTAATATGCACCTCGACGACTTGGCCGACCTAGTAAAGACAGGCGTTGTCGAACAGGACCTAGTTGGTTTTAAGTTCAACACCATTGGTGTTTCCGATGGGATCAGCATGGGTACCGACGGTATGAGTTTCTCTCTCCAGAGCCGAGATCTCATAGCTGATTCAATAGAGACTGTTATGAGCGCCCAGTGGTATGACGCCATGGTCACTATCCCAGGTTGTGACAAAAACATGCCCGGTGTGGTTATGGCTATGGGTCGCCTCGATAGGCCAGCGCTAATGGTCTATGGCGGAACCATTAAGCCAGGTGCAGCCACTGTTGGCGGCGAAGAAGTAGCGCTCGATATTGTTTCTGCGTTTCAAAGCTATGGCCAGTCGTTAGCTGGGGTAATTACAGAGGATGAACGCCAAGAAATCGTAGCTAAGTCTTGTCCAGGGGCAGGCGCTTGTGGCGGTATGTATACAGCCAACACAATGGCGACAGCAATCGAAGTTATGGGCCTTAGCCTTCCTTATTCTTCTTGTAGTCCGGCAATGTCCGACGAGAAAGCTGCCGAGTGCGCCAACGTGGGCGCAGCGATCAAGAATTTGTTAGAACAAGAACTAACGCCACGCAAAATAGTGACCAGAGCTTCGCTAGATAATGCCATGGTAGTCACTATGGCGTTAGGTGGTTCAACAAACGCTGTGCTGCATCTGTTGGCCATAGCTCATTCATTTGGGATTGAACTGACATTAGATGATTGGCTAAAAGTCGCCGACAGAGTTCCACTGCTAGCCGATTTAAAGCCAAGTGGAAAGTATGTAATGGAACAACTCCACGAAGTCGGGGGAGTACCAGGAGTGGTCAAGTACCTAATGGATGAGGGACTTATTGATGGCACTCAAATGACCGTTACCGGAAACTCTCTAGAACACAATGTCAGCGAAGCCGAACTAGACGAGTCACAGAGTGTTGTGGCTAAGCTCGGGTCAGAACTCAAAGCTCGTGGTCACATTTCAATTCTTAGGGGTAACTTGGCACCAGGTGGAGCAGTTGGCAAGATAACTGGCAAGCAAGGCCTTGCCTTTTCTGGCCCCGCACGGGTGTATGACTCTGAAGAAGAGATGGTCAAAGGTCTTGAAGACAAAGAGATTCAATCGGGTGATGTGATTGTTATTCGCTATGAGGGCCCAAAGGGTGGCCCCGGTATGCCAGAAATGCTGAAACCAACTAGCGCTCTAGCTGGGGCTGGTTTTATTGACGATGTAGCATTGATTACAGATGGCCGTTTCTCTGGTGGAAGCCATGGGTTCATTATTGGTCACGTCGTCCCAGAGGCGCAAGAGGGTGGAGCCATAGCGTTGGTACAAGACGGCGATGTAATAACAATCGATGACGAAGCGCACACAATAGAAGTGGCTGTTTCAGAGCAAGAGTTGCAGAGTCGCCGCAGTAATTGGTCTGCGCCGGCTCCCAAGTACACGGCTGGAACCCTTCATAAATATGCAAAGCTTGTTTCTGATGCCAGCACAGGTTGTATTACTGACGGATAACGCCAAATTTAGCTTAAGTAATATCATTTAGTCTAGAATCTGGAATGCATTACACGCAAGCTGGTTTGTATATATGGTGAAAAAAGACAAAAACAAAAAAGCCAAATCAAAGTCCAAGTCGAAGAAAAATGAATCTTCCGCTGATCGGGAAGCTAAAGCTATTGAGGAGTCCTCAGAGGAAGCACCTGCGCCTGAAGATAGTAAATCTGAAGTTGAGTCCGAAGCTAAAAGTGAATCAGAACAAATAGCTGAGGGCGAGGCTGCTGACGATGAAGATGAAACAGAGGCTGCTGAAGAAAACACTGAGCCACAAGCTAAGGACGATGATGGTGAAATAGAAGAAGCTAAGAAAGACGACGGTAAAGACAAAGATAACAAAACCAAATCGAAAAAAGATTCCACTGAAGCTGAAGAATCTGAAGAAGAGGTTGCATCAGAAGTAGACGATGCAGGCACCGACGATGCCTCTCAAGAGAAAATAGAAGAACCTAAGAAAGAAAAACCAAAAGCTAAATCCAAGATGGTCAGCTTTTATGGGTTATTGGGTGCAATTGCGGCCGGTGCCGGTCTGGCAGTCTCAGAATTAGTAGCAGCTTTAATTAATGCACCGGGCCCACTTGTTGCAGTTGCAAGTCGTGTGATCGAGAATGCCCCAATGTGGCTAGTCGACGTTGGTCGTGCGATGTTTGATACCAACAACAAGTTCGCTCTCGGAGTTGGAATACTGATTATCACAACAATCGTTGGCTACTTTGCTCTGCGGACCAAAAAGCTCGAAATATTTGGTGCAGTTCTTGGAGTGTTTGGCCTTCTTTCGATACTGGCAATTGCTTCAGATCCGCAAGCGAGTTTCTTTCATTCGATTCTTCTGACCCTTATTACAGTTGTCACAGCCTTAGTTGTTGCCATAGCAGGCCAGCAAGTACTCGAAGCCAAACCAGAACCTGTGTCCAGCGATACGGGAGCTCCCGTAGCTGCCGATAACGATGGACGAAGAAAGTTTTTCGGATTCGCAGTATCAGCTAGCGTTCTGACCGCACTAGCTGGCTTTGGCGCTTTCTCATCACGTGGTTCAGGGCGAGTCGATGCAGATCGTGAGGCAGTCACATTTAGGGACCCGCAGAACCCAGAAATACTTGATGAACTAGCCGGAGTAGAGGCAGACCAAATCACAGTTCCTGTCAGCGAAGGCAATATCACGCCGTACGTTCAACCTGTTGAAGACTATTACCTGATAGACACCGCTGTTGTTAAACCAACTATCGACGCTGACAGCTGGACTTTGACCATAAACGGTATGGTCGACCAAGAAGTGGTAATTGACTATGCACAACTAGTTGAAATGTCGACCACGATTGCGCCGGTAACTCTTTCTTGTGTATCGAACCCTATTGGTGGAGATCTTGTCGGTAACGCAGTTTGGCAGGGAGTGCCTCTGTCTGAAGTATTAGAGATGGCTGGTGTGCAGGACGGGGCAGAGCAAATTGCCAGCCGTTCGGTTGATGGTTGGACCTGTGGGTTCCCAGTCGAAGCAGCCTTCGATGGTCGCACAGCCATGCTGTGTGTCGGTATGAATGGTGAGCCGCTTGTTCAACGTCACGGTTTCCCAGCTCGTTTAGTTGTCTCTGGGCTGTATGGTTATGTTTCGGCCACGAAGTGGATAGAGGAAATCACTCTCACCACTTGGGATGGGTTTGACGGCTTTTGGATTCCTCGAGGGTGGGGTAAGCGTGGCCCAGTTAAGCTTCAGTCAAGAATCGACTTACCGGGAACTACTGTTTCGGGTTCGAACTCAGCACAGCCAATTGCCGGTATTGCTTGGGCTCCCAACACTGGTGTTTCTAAAGTAGAGCTTAGATTTATTGACGAACCAGCCAATGGTGGACAGGTTGATCTATCAGCGCCAGAGAATAACCAATGGGTCGAAGCAGAGATAGGTCCGACAGTCAATAAAGACACATGGGTTCAGTGGATTTACAACTGGGATGTCGCAGCTTATGTAGCAGAGCGTGGTGCCGACTTTACGAATCGTGTAGTTCTTCAGGTTCGTGCTACAGACGCGAATGGTGACGTCCAGATCGAAGAGATAACTGAGGTAGCCCCAGATGGAGCCACCGGTTTCCATACACGTGGCATCGAGATCACTGCCTAAGACTTTCTACTCTTAGGAATACAGTTTATTTGGCGGCGGTTTAGATAACTGTGAGTGTATCTGCAGCCAAATCTGGCTGGTCAAAGCTTATGAAAGCAACCGGAGGGTTTCTGCCTTTCTATATTGCAATCTTGCTAGGACTCATGGGAGTTCTCCAGGCAGTTTCATTTAATGACTTCACCACAGCCCTACAAGATTATTCTGTGTTTCCAGGAGCGACTGTAGAACTAGTCGCTTTAGCAGTGATTGCAGCCGAGTTGGCGGCAGCACTTCTACTTGTATCTAATGCTAAGCAGGGAGCGATTGTTACAGGTGTTGTTTACACTTTCTGGATCGTTATGGCGTTCCAAGGGTTATTGAGAGGCTTAGATGTGCCTAACTGTGGGTGCTTCGGTCGCTTCTTATCTCAGCCTTTAACATGGTGGGTTATTCCACAAGACTTATATGTACTCGCTATGGCTGCACTTATATACAGGAAAGCAGCTAATCGTCAGTCGACTGACGCCGCTGCTGAACTAGATATTTCTTTGCCCAGCTAACGATCTGTCCCGGGGAGGGCTTGGTCTCCGGGACAATAAACGCTGATAATTGGATGCACAGTGCGCCGATATTGTCTGTGTCTCGCTAAACTTGAGAACTGGCTCTAGCCCCGTTCGTCTAGCGGCCTAGGACGCTGGCTTCTCATGCCAGTAGCACGGGTTCAAATCCCGTACGGGGTACTTATTCTTCTTTCAGTTGTGTCGATTGGCGGTGTTGGCAAAGACTTGTTGGTAGAGCGCTTCTTGCCTGTGGTAAACGGTCGTGGCGGGTTAGTTTCTGCCAACTGTTCATTACCTTTGGTTGTAGGGCTTGTAAAAAAGTAAGCGAGTATTGCTATAGCCTGGGCCTTTGTAAGTTCTCCTCGTTCGGACTGATACGAAAGATCTATACCTAGTTGGTCAGCCAAGGCGGGCGTAAGCAGTGGTGTACCATCTGGCTGGATGAGCCTAGCGAATGACCTTGATTCTTTGGTGGAGATTGTCTTGAGTGCACGTGTAATCTCTTGGACAGAGATTTCCGCCAACTCGATAGTAGTTACGCTCGAGGAGTAGAGTTCGTCGACAAAGTCTTCAATTTCATCTTCCTCAGTATGCGTAGTGGTCATACTATTCTCTTTGATAGCTGCCGATATTGCTCGTCTAGTTTCATAGGCTTCCGGTTCGGCTATCAGCGTCACGCCAAAGCTAGTGATAAGAATAGCGGCTAACTTAAATGGAAGATTGTCAACGGCTACTCCTAGCATTTCGGCATTATTCACGCCACGCAGAATAAGTGTTGCCAGACCGGTGGCGCTGGACAGCAAAACTTGTTGGGCTAGCGAGTAGATGGCCAACGCAGGTGTCCGAATCACTTTTTGCACGGCCTCAGTTTGTTCGTCGTCGTAGTAATCGAACGGCAAGCTATTTTTGAGCTTGTCGAAACCTGACTTGCCGATATACATACAGATAAGCGGCAAGGTGAAAATAATTGGCGGAAACGTTACAGCTATGGCCCCAATAGCCCCGACCCAGGTACCGAGAGAGAAAACCGATGGCCATGATTTCGGGTAAACAGAGCCAAAGAGGGCGTAGTCGATCAGCCTCAAACGTTTTTTCTTAGCCGCCTTCGCCATGAAACTAAAGCATACTTTGATTGATTTAAGCTTTAAACTCCATGTATAAGTTTTCTAACACTTTGTCGTAGCGTGCAGCTACTTTGGGCCATTCAAAGCCAGCTATGTGCTGTGTTAGACGATCCGATGCTTGAGAACGGTGTTGTTCAAAATCGGTGAGAATCTTCTTTAAAGTTTTCTCAGGACTTTCTGTGTATGTGAAAGCTTCAGTGTGCTGCGGAAGTAGCTCTGGATAACTAAGTCGATAAGGTAGACAAGGGAGTGCTCCGGCAGCGATTGCCTCTGCCACTGCGACGCCAAAGTATTCGTGCTCCGAGGTGGAGACAACAATGTCCGAAGCGCTGAGCACTTCTAGGTATGCCGGGCGGTCTAGATAGCCCTCAAACTTGATCCTATCCTTTAGGGCTTCGGTTATTCGATAGCGGCCTGGGTAGTGCTCTCCACAAAGAGCTAAATCAAATTCGATTCCTTGTTCTACTAGTGCAACGCAGGCCTCTAGGAAAAGATCTGGCCGCTTGTCTTGTTCCCAGCGTTGATTGAAGAGAACTAAGGGAGTTTCGTTAATTGTGCGAGGTTGGCCAATTAAATCTGGGTCTATACCCACATAGACAACCTCGGACTTCGCTTCGAGTTCGGCTAACTCATCTTCAGTGACTCCGAGCTCGGGAAGCAGTTCGACTAGCTGTTGTTTATGAAACTCTGAATTGAAAAGAACTTGGTCGACTGCTCGCAGCGACTGCCAGTTTATTGCAGCGAATGGGCTTGGAAGTTTAGAACCGGGATAGCCGAGCTGGTTCTCATGCATGAATAATGCGAGCGGAACTTCAGGGAAGTTTGCTTTCAGAACGGCTGCATTAGTCATCGAAGAACACAGAATGACTATGTCGCCTCGCCCTTCTGAGACAATCGACTGAATCTGAGGGACAAACTGTTCTGCGGACTCTCTAAGACATTTACGCCAGCCCATATCGTCAACTGTTAGAAGCGTAATCTCATTTTGTGAGTGCTTGGCATAGCTGTCTGCCCACTGTTTATGGGAGCCGCTATAAAACGCTTCACACAAGATCACATTCATATGTTGAATGTTACAGCTACAATGATTAAGTGGCGGATCAAAGTGTTGGATGGACTTTATCTATACCGATAGAGCACGAACCAGGTGCACGGTCTGGGTTTTGCGAGGTTGATCCCAGAGATTTTGGAGCTACAGACGAAGCTTTGACAGAGATTAAGAGCTATTTAGCAGGCCGCACAGAGGTCAATCACTCAGCTAGTTTGATCAAGCCTTTCAAAATATCTGAAAGCTTTCCAGAGGGTTTAAAGAATCGGCTCAAAATTCAGGAGCATTCACAAAAGCGTCGGCTTATTAAAGCATTGAATCTCTACCATGTTTCGCTGAGAGAGATTGCTTTAGCAATTGGTTTCAGTAACGCAGCGCGGATTCTTTATGATCTTTCATTCGGGAATCTAGGTACAGATCGCCCACATCGTGATGGGCTTCCAGTTGCTCCTGGTCTTGTCAGAATGCAGGTCAGAATAGTGTTGAGTTCCGGCCAAGGCACGGCGTTTCCTGTGTCGCCATCAAGAACCCGCGCTAGCTATCGCCTCGGTATAGACGCCGAGACGGATTGGCTACTAAAGGCAGAGTTCTTCAAATTTGATGACGACGAGACACAGAATTTGATCGTAGCGGATCATAAAATAGCGTTGTGGGATCAAACACAGCTCGTTCCACATTTTGCTCCAAGCTCGCGAACAATATTGATCGCAACAATTGTAGAAGATCTGCCGAGAGCAGAAGTAAAGAGACGTCGCAGACAAATAGGCCTGTCAGGATCTGACGTTCGAGAATACTCGACAACTGGCATCTCGGATAATTGGCAAAAAGGTATCCCTGTTGGCAGGCCAGTAGTTCTGTAGGGCGTGGCCTGCAGCTCAGTGCATTGGTTGTGATCAGAAAAGAACGATTTAGTAATTGAGGCTAAGATCTAGCTTAATGCCACGTTCTAAATCACCAGATCTACAGATAGAGAAAGAGATGTGGGACGCTGGGCGAGTCGTAGTTGGTATTGATGAAGTTGGTAAAGGTGCTTGGGCCGGGCCGCTAACGGTAGCTGCAGCTGTAGTCCCAAAAGATCGACGTATATATAAGGTGAGGGACTCTAAGCAGATTGCCGAATCCAAGCGTGAAGAAATGTTCGATAAAGTGGCTGCCTGGGTCGCCGACTATGGGGTAGGGCACGCAAGCCACGCAGAGTGTGACCGATTCGGCATGAGTGAAGCGCAGCGCCTGGCAACTACACGTGCAATCGAACAGTTAAGTGAGCAGCCGACAGGCTATATTCTCGATGGTAAGTGGAACTTTTGTGATCATCTAACTGCTGAGAGCGACGATGTTCGTCTAATAGTTAAGGGAGATCAGAAGTCATTGTCGATAGCGGCTGCGAGCATCTTAGCCAAGGTGACTCGGGACCGAATCATGCGTGAGCAGAGCCCTGAATTTCCCGAGTTTGAGTTTGTATCCAACAAAGGCTACCCGAGCCCAATTCATAGAGAAATGCTAGAAGAGCTAGGCCCCACTAGCATTCACCGCCAATCTTGGGCGCCGGTGCGTAACTATCGGAATCGTCAAACCTCTCTACCTGTTTAGTTAACTATGCTTAAAGCAATGAAACTTAGATATGGCCTAATGGCTGGACTACTAGTGTTGGCAGGCTGCGGAGCTGAAGAGAGTTCTGCTGAAGTAGAAGATATAGATCCAGTAGAAGTCGAAGCGCAAACACCTCTAGAAGAGAACTCACAAGAGGTAGATGAACCTGTGGGTGAAGAGACTTCTATCGACGAGGTAGACACAAGCAATGCCGACTTCCCGGTAGTGCTGGCAGTTGAAGCCGAGCCTAGGGATGGCAACGAATGGAACTTTTCGGTCACTCTCTCAAGTCAATATGACACGCCCGAACGCTATGCCGATGCGTGGCGAGTCTTAGATGCCGAGGGCGCCGAGCTTGGTATTAGAGTTCTACTGCACGATCATGCGAATGAGCAGCCGTTCACTCGGTCGCAAGTGATTGAGGTTCCGGCAGAGACAGACACCGTGTTTATCGAAGGGCGAGATCTAGTCAACGGTTGGAGCAGTGAGTTAACAGAATATGAGCTAGCTCTTAATTGAGTTTCTATCTGTTAAGACCTTGGTCTTTAGGAAATAGCTGAATTACATTGTCTGGGTTAGGGTTATTTGCTTCGTAGTGGTGGTTGCGAGCTAGATCGAGCGTAATTGACATGTGTATCTGTTGTGCTGCAAACTCACCGAGAGCATTGACACTCTGTTTGATACGGCCTATAACCCATCCCGTATTTGCTAAAAGCTCTTGAACTGACAGATCATCTGTATCTACCTCAGAAGCAAGATTGCGAACATCAGAGGGGAATTCA
>CALJAE010000016.1 GCA_938028175.1 uncultured Acidimicrobiales bacterium | reverse complement strand
CAGCTTGATGAGTTCGCCGTTATTGTAAATGATCTACTTAAGCCAGCCCTAGTGCGGATAGGAATGGCGCCAGCTGAGGAAGAAGAACAATCAGTAAGACAGCTTCGTGGTGAGCTGATCTCTAGCTTGGGAATTTTGGGGCAAGACCCAGAGATTCAAACTGAGGCTGAAAGAACTGTTTCTGTCCTAATTCGTGACCCTGAACTCGTAGAGCCATCCATCGGCACAGCGGCAATTTCGATCGTTGCAAGAATAGGTGATGAAGGCGACTTCGAGCAGTTCGTTTCGTCGTGGCAATCTGCGAGTACTCCACAGGAGGAACAGCGTTTCCTAGCTGCTCTGCCAAGATTCAAGGATCCAGAGCTACTTAATCGTTTCTTCAAGCTGATCTTAGATAAAAAAATCAAATCACAGACAGGTCCGTTCCTACTTCGTGCAGGCTTGGCATCAAGGTCGAATCGAAATACGGTCTGGGATTTTATTACCCAGAACTGGGCGTTTTTGTCAGACTACTTTGGCGACGCTTCACTGATCAGAATGATTGACGGTGTAACAAACTTAAATGCCTCATCCACAGAGGTGTCCGAGGTTCAAAGCTTTCTAAACGAAGCGAACCTGAGGGTCGGAGGAAAAACCCTCCAGCAAATCTTCGAACGGCAATCAGTTGCGCTTAGCCTGCGTGAACGAGAGTCAGAACGCTTTGGAAACCTAATAAAACAGGAAGACTAGTTATCGACCCGCTAACGCAATCCTTAATCGCAGCAATAGCAATATCTGTAGTCCTCCCGCGTATCCGATTCGGGCGATACCTCCTATACCCCTTTGCATTGCTTGGTACCTGGGCACACGAAACTGGTCATGGCTTAGCTGCAATTTTGGCTGGCGGAAGGTTCAAATCTCTGGAGCTCTATTCGAACCTTGGAGGCGTAGCGTTCTCTACCGGAACGGGTGGCCGCAAGGCCGCTTTTGTCGCAGCTGGCGGCTTGTTAGGGCCAGCATTGGTAGGGAGTCTCGTGATTCTCTTTTCTGCTCGAGAACAGCTAGCACCCTGGATTGTACTTGGCATTGCCATCTCTGTTTTGATAACGGCTGTCCGTTGGATAAGAAATCGATTCGGGTTTGCAGCTATGATCGCAATCTCAGCCGGTTTGGTCGGAGCAACCGCCTACGCTCCACCAAATCTAAATATTTTCCTTGGCCAGCTTATTGGTATTCAGTTCTGTGTTGCATGCTGGAACACGCTCGATTACATGTTTACTAAGCACTTCTACAACAAAGGGCGACTCACAAACTCTGATACCCAAGATATGGCAGAATCGATTGGCCTACCATACTGGTTCTGGGGATCCTTGATTACTTTAATAAACGCTGGCCTTCTAGGCCTGGCGTTCTACATTGCGTGGCTAAACTAGGACCATGATTGAAGAACAAATACGGTCCGAAATGAAAACTGCGATGAAGGCTCGAGACGCTGATCGCCTCAAGACCCTTCGATCCATTGTCGCTGCGATGCAAATCAAATCCACATCTGGAAAGTCAGCTACCAGCCTCGAGGACTCTGATGTAATAGCTGTCCTTAACTCTGAGGCAAAGAAGAGGAAAGAGTCGATTGCCGCTTTCACAGAAGCTGGCCGAGATGAAATGGTCGAGGCAGAGCAAGCTGAACTTAAAGTGATCGGTGAGTTCCTCCCAGAGCCCCTTACACCTGAAGAACTTTCCCAAATAATCGAAAGCACGATTGCCGACAACGGCTTTTCTAGTCCGGCAGACATGGGCGCCACCATGAAACTAATTA
This sequence comes from uncultured Acidimicrobiales bacterium, assembly GCA_938028175.1. Taxonomy (GTDB): domain Bacteria; phylum Actinomycetota; class Acidimicrobiia; order Acidimicrobiales; family SZUA-35; genus JAHDDW01. Next base: position 4,715 of record CALJAE010000016.1, on the reverse strand, counting down.
AGCCTCAGGTCGAAGGACGAGCAGATGGTAAAGCTGTCGCTGACCTCGTTAAGTCAATGTTGGCTGGCTAAGCTTTCGAGGCAGCAACCTGGCTTAAAGCTGTTGGCTCAGGCGGCACATCTTCTGATCGCAAGTCGAGCACTATGTCTTCATCTATCAGCTCAGAGCCAACTCGTTCCATCAACGGTTCTACTGCCAACAACATAACGGCAATTAGACCGTAGCTAAGGACAGTTGAATCTGCGTAGGCTGCAATAGATGTACCAGCCCCCAGGAGACAAACCGAGATCGCCCCGGTCATCCCAACGGGATTCTCTTCTAACCAGGCCATAAGCCCAATAATGGTTGCTATTACGACCAAAGCAGTTGGAACTACCCAGACCTCGCGCACGGCGAATGCGATAACTCCACACCCAAATAGTGCCCCGACCAGCACCCTTCCGTAGATCCCAACTTGCACATTTGGATGCATCTCTCGAGCCAATTTAACCGCCTGAAATGCAACTCCAGGGCCTACGAGTGCCCAAATCCATTGATTCAAGACGTGGCCTGAGTCAAACAACAGTTGCAACAACGAAGCTCCGGCAAAGAGGTAACCGAACAGCGTTAACGCAAAACCTTGCTTACTGGCGTACAGATGAACCTCTGTATCTAACTGCTTCTCAGACCCAACAGACATTTGCGCGCACTCCCATGCCACAAATCATACTATTTTTCAATTTATAAAACGGGGATACTCGCTGTCGGCTCTGTAAGCACTACTAGCTCTCGGTCGTAACCTCGGGCAGTATTGGTTGTTCGCTGACTGCAGCCTGGTACAGAATCTTTGGTGCAGGTGTGTGCGCAGACTCATCAAAAAGCTCAACCGGCCCGAGTTCAAGTTCTGCATTTTCTCCACCAGGAACACCTCCGGCCTTAATGAGCTTTCTTAGTTCATTGGACGTGAATGCTACATAAACCATGGTTCTTACATCACGATCAGTAATTTCGCCTTCTGTAGACAACATTCCTTGATCCATCAGCGTATTAACAACCGTAGTCTCACCAAGTTGAATAGCTTCTTCTAGGCTCTCATCGAACTCTAGATTCTCGCCTTCCCTAAGATCGATAACTTCCCGAAGGTCCACGACCTCAGGTGTTGCTTTGACTGGTTCAACACTCAGATCGACCAAGCTGTCTTCGGTGTCGACGTCTTGTGGCGAGCTGACCAACGTTGACTCTGACACATCGACTGCAATCTCTTCTTCAATCAAATCAGCCGATGGTGTCCATTCTGAGAACGCACCGTCAGGGTATTGCTCAGAGTCTAAAGCTTCTTGAGCTACCGGCTCAGTTTCGGCCACATCGACCACAGGAGGATCAATGGTTGGTTCTGGCACAACGCCAGTAGCTGTCTCCTCTGGCGTTACAAGATCGTCGGTTGAATCGAGACTCTCAACGTCATCGGCACCTGAGTTCTTTGATTCAGAGCTTAGATTTGGCCATGCGAACTGATCCAGGGTGTCAGCTTGATTTGGCTCGTCGGCTACTAGAGCTACTAGATCATCATTATTCGAAACGGTCGGGCTAGAAAAAATGTCGCCTTCATTCTCTAGATCGTTCAGTGATTCGCGTAGTTCCTCAAGCTCTGCCAAGTCATAGCCAACAGATCCCGAAGAGCCGTATGAGGCCCCAACAGACTCGAGCTCTCGCTCATCGGCAACATTCTGACTTAGATCCGCAAGATAATCTGAGGTTTCTTCGTACTCGAATACCCCTCGTTTTTCTATACCGGTAGCTTGAGAAGAGGCCTTACTGGCCTGAAGTCTTAGATCGCTTACAACATAGAGTCCTAGAGCGGCCACAACGACAGCAGTCAAGAAGCGGACAAACAGCTGGTCTCCTTCAGCCACTGCCCCCGCAACAATGACTCCTAAGGCTCCAACTGCAATTAGTACGAACAATCCACCTAAAATGCGCTTTGTCAACTCTCCGAACCTCCCTGTATAAGCAGAATAGGAGGGATTTTCTCCGGTTGCATCATCAGACAATTAGCTGGAAAGTTGTCATAACTTGCTAAAGCTTCTAGTTGCTATTACTAGCTTGTCGCAACACATTCTAGATCATGCTTGTTATGGGTACTAAATATCCTGGTCTCGGAACCGCCCACTCATAAGCGCTATTTGGCGTTGGGAAAAACTTTTTCAAAATATTTTGAGATCAGCCGCCAAAAGCGTCCTTACACGATAATTGAAAACTACCCAGCAATATCCTAGTCCTTGCGGCTCAGGCATGTATTTGGCGAGATTTACGTGGTAAAGTTGTATATACAAACAAGAAGGCGGGCTCTTGTGACTAACACCAAGTTTGAGATAGTTGAATCAACCTCTAGGCTATTCAGACGCGTGTTCACTAAACTACGTTTAACCACCCTCCTATCTATAGCCTTTGTCGTAGGCTTATCTGGCGTGGCCGCAGCCCAATCTGACTTGGCCGATGAATTCAGACGCCAAGCCGACAGAGAAGATGCCATTGTTGCAGAGCTAGATGTAATCACCAGAGAGCTACAGCAATTACAAGCGGACTTAGAGGACGCTCGTCGGCTAGTAAATAAGAGCGAGCTTACGATCGAAGAGACCGAGGAACAAAAGTCTCTGATTGATGCACAGATCCGACAGCTTGCACTAGAGCTTGAAGATGCAGCAGTTGAGGGCTACGTCCTTTCGGACCAAGACGCTAACAACAGCTTGGACGCAACCTCAGCCACAGACCGAGTAAGAGCCGAAACTCTTTTGAGTGGAGTTCAACGAACACGGGCCGAGTTAATTGCCGAGCTCGAGTCCCTAACACAACAACGTGAACTTGTTGACTTCTCGCTAGAAAGAGCACGTGAAATCCGTCTCGAGAACATCGAGGTACAAGAAGAAAAAGAAGCTCAACTTGTAGAACAACAGGCGACGCAACAAGAGCTCTACTCTCAAGTTAGAACTCGACTTGATGATCTACAAGCCGAAGCAATAGCCTCAGAACAACTTGATGACGAACTTAGAGCACTGATCGAAGAACGACAAGGGTTCGCTCTTTCAGTCGACGGTGAACTTGACAATCCACTGGCTTCAACGAGAATTACCTCTTCCTTCGGATACCGCGTCCACCCAATTTATGGAAGTCAACGCTTGCACGCTGGAATCGACCTATGCCCAGCTTCCGGAAGCTGCTCGGGCGCCCCAATTACGGCAGCAGGTAAAGGACGAGTAATCTTCGCAGGGGTTCAACGTGGTTACGGCAATACTGTAATCATCGACCATGGCGAGGGCATTACCACTCTTTACGCTCACCTCTCTTCAATCCAGGTCTCTGACGGACAGGATATTCTCGGACGTGAGCGGGTCGGCCTAGTTGGCGCAAGCGGTAACGTTACCGGAGCTCACCTCCACTTCGAAGTAAGAAACAACGGTAACCCTGAGAATCCTCAGAACTATATCGATTTCTAAGATCCTCGGTTAAGAAGCTCTAAGCCTTTGTCGACGACGGGCCTCTCGCTTCGCGTTCTGTCGATCTGCAGGCACAAACGGCAAATGCTCTACTGGAACCACTCGAGGCTTTGGCATTAGCATCTCAAGTCTTTGCTTTTCTTCGTAGCCAAGGCGCTCTCCCTTATCCAGCTCAGGCTGTACGATTTGCTGCAAGACAATGGGTGCCACTGGATCTTCAACGATTTGTTCAATCTCGAGATCAGTTGCAACGAGTCTACGACCAACGAGATACGCCCGAGTAATTGTGTAGACGACCAAGACGAGATTCAGACTCAACACTGCCACAGCCACCCCTCGAAACGCTATCGCCGCAAACAGTGCATAGACACTCGACAGTCCAAGCCCAAACAAAACCTGACGCCTCTTCTGGAATATAGTTTGTGACTTCCAGCCGAACACTTTCTACCTACTCCGCTCCAGGATTAGACCGACCCTGTTCCGAAACAACCGAACTACGGTCACCACTCTGCTGTACATCCTTCTCACGACGGTAAGGGCCCCTTGCTCCGCCAGTCTTCTCCCACAAAGCAATTTCACCAATTACAATATTTCTATCGACTGATTTACACATGTCATAGATCGTTAGGGATGCAACAGAACAGGCCGTCAGGGCCTCCATTTCGACTCCAGTTCTTCCGACACTGTCAACTGTTGCCTCAACTTCGATGTAGTCGTCTTTCAAATCGAAACTAATCGTGATCGCTCCGATTAAAACTGTATGACACAGAGGCAATAGGCCAGACGTACTTTTTGCGGCCTGAATGCCAGCCACTCGGGCTACCGAAATAACATCACCCTTATTTACAGCTCCCTTTGCCACTAGAGATGTGGTTTCGGGGCTCATGTAGACACGTGAGCGTGCCAACGCTCGCCTGTGCGAAGGCTCCTTAGGTGAGACATCGACCATTCGAGCACGGCCCAAGGGGTCGATGTGTGTTAATTCTCGATCTTGCATGTATATAAACTTAGACCAAGTAACCGTGCTGCGCAGGCTTCTTCAAACAACTCAGACCGAGGTCTTCACAAACAGCTGTTGAGTAAATGAACGACCACAAGATCCCCTACTTTGTAGTCCCGAGCTTCACGTAGTTCAACTAGGCAGTTAGCTTTCGCGAACGAGTTGATTTGATGAGAAGAGTCTTCTCCAAAAGTTTCGACCACTGCGTCGCCATCCAAAGCCAGATGACCAGCGCGGTAGTG
>CALJAE010000015.1 GCA_938028175.1 uncultured Acidimicrobiales bacterium | reverse complement strand
GCCAGGACTAGTCATTGCCGGTTACTTAGAGCGCGGCGATGCGCGAGATTGTCTAATCGGTTCCACTCTTGTTGATTTGCCAAAAGGGGCGACTGTTGCAACAGGGTCAGCGCGTCGCAAAGCGTTACTCTTGGATAAGCGTCCAGACCTAAATTTGGTTGAACTCCGCGGCAATATCGATACGCGGCTGACCCGTCTAGAAGAAGTCGATGCCATAGTGATGGCTTATTGTGCTTTGAATCGCCTAGGTAGAGAGCCAGAAATTGTCGATGTTTTGGGGCTGGATGATTTCGTGCCTCAGGTTGGTCAAGGCGCAATTGCGGTCGAGACCCGGGCTGAGGACTCTGCACTACTAGAACTTTGTTCGCTAGCCAATCACCGTGAAACGCAGATTGCTGTAGAAGCTGAGAGATCTTTCCTAGCGGCCCTAGACGGTAACTGCGATATGCCGGGTGGCGCCTATGCAACTGTCGAGGGTGACACAGTGTCTATGGATGGGTGCCTTTCAGATGGAACAAAGCTAGTGCGTTCTAGCTCCAGCGGGCCAGTTTCTGATGATGTAGGCAATGTCTTGGCAAAGGCTCTCGTTGCCGACTTAGACTAGGGCTGTGAAGGTAGACCTTGTCTTAACACATGCGAATAGGTCGCTTGCCAATATTGGCAGAGACTTATCTGCCCATGGTTATACGGTCGAACACGTTCCGCTTATTGAGATTTCAATTTCTACAGCTATCCCTGATTGGCTTCCGCAAACTAAATCCCTAATTGTTTGCTCATCTAGCTACGCCATCGACTACGTCGTGGCTAATAGTCACAAGTTCAAACCACATAGCTTTGTAGTTCTGTCTGAAAGATTGGCGGCTAGGTTGAGGTCAGCTGACTTAGAAGATATTTCAGTCGCTCCTTCTCCAAATGGTAGAGCACTTGCCGAGCATGCTGTCAAAGAACTAGAACCAGGAACACCAGTTTTTGTACTTCAAGGTTCATCGTCAGACTCACAAATCTTAGACCTCTGCAGAGACGCAGCAACACAGTCAACGGCTATTGAGGTTTATGATAATCAGCAATGTTCTTTGAGTGATGAGCAGCGCAGAGTAATCGAATCCAGTCGTGCCATATTTTTTGCCAGCCCCAGTGCAGTCGAGGTTGGAGTCGGCGCGCTCGCTGACTTTGGAGGAAGTATTGGTGTAATAGGGCAAACAACGGAGTCTCATTTACAGCGCCTGGGTGCGGCCCCCAATTTTGTAGCCGATATGGGCTCACAAGAAACGCTTGTAGACCAGCTGAAAAATTGGCTCTCATCGTTGAGCCGGTAGGCTATCAACTAATGGCATACCCTGACTTTCGACCCCGCCGGCTTAGATCAACAGAATCGTTACGCAAGCTGGTCTCAGAAACGCACATTCAAGTTTCTGATCTTGTAGCTCCACTGTTTGTTTCTGAAGTGTTGGCAGAACCAGCCGAAGTTTCTTCTCTGCCTGGAGTGTTTCAACACACGCAGCAGTCATTACTCAACGAAGTCGCCGAGCTCGTCGAACTAGGTGTCCCGGGAATCATCCTGTTCGGACTGCCTAAATATAAAGACGCTGTTGGGTCAGAAGCTTGGAACCCAGACGGGGTAGTACAGGTTGCACTTTCAGAAATCTCAGCAAAGTTCGGTTCAGAAATCTCCATCATGTCAGATCTTTGTCTTGATGAGTACACAGACCATGGTCATTGTGGAATCGTCGAACAAGATGGCACGGTCAATAACGACAAGACTCTTGAGCTATATGCTGAAGTCGCTTTGGCTCAAGCAAGAGCGGGCGCACAAGTAATTGCACCATCGGGAATGATGGACGGCCAAGTCGGAGCTATTCGCAAAGCTTTAGATGGCGAAGGTTATACAGACCTTCCGATTCTCGCTTACTCAGCAAAGTTTGCTAGTTCTTTCTATGGCCCTTTCCGTGACGCTGTAAATGTGCAAATCGCCGGTGGTGGAAACCGCAAGGCCTATCAGCAAGATTGGCATAATTCCCGTGAGTCGGCGGTTGAGGTAGCACTGGATCTGGCTGAGGGCGCTGACATGGTAATGGTCAAGCCAGCACTTGCTTACCTAGATGTCATCAGCCAAGTTCGTGAACAAGTTGATTGTCCGGTTGCCGCCTACCAAGTGAGTGGCGAGTACGCCATGATCAAGGCTGCTGCAGCCAACGGTTGGGTAGATGGCGATGCTCTAATGTGGGAAACATTAACCGCAATTAAGCGTGCCGGGGCCTCGTTTATTCTTAGCTACTTCGCGAAAGACGTAGCCAGAGAACTTTCTAGCTAGCCCTGTACACTAAAACACATGGCGGATATGTTTGGTAAGAATCTCTCGCGGCGTGATTTACTTAAGCTAGTGGGTGCCGGTGCGGCAACTTCGTTGGCGGTTAGCGCTTGTACTAGTGACAGAGATAGCGATTCTGCTTCGGTTAATACAACAACAACCGTTCAACCGCAGCCAAGCACAACAGCGCAGCCTCAGTCTAATTTAGAAGAACTATTTGAAATCCCGGGTTTCGGTGAAATGCAAAACCGCTATCTTGAGGCATACCTGTCAGATGACCCTCAAAGGATGTTGCAGCTGTGGCGTCGAGCCGGAGTAAGCGATCCGGAGCTTTGGGCGCCTTTAACTCTTAATGAAGTGGGGTTCGAGTCCGACGATCCAAAGTTGTATTTCGCTATAAACCTCGAAAATTTACTTACATGTGGGATAAATCGTCCAGCAATCGCCACAGCGCTTCTGATCTGTTTTGATGACTTTGACCAGATCATGCAACGTGAATTCAATACGACACCAGGCGCTGACTTTCTCTTTGCTCAATCGCGCTTTGCCGGCGGAGTTGGCAATACATGGATTATGAGAGCACTACCTGATCTGTCAAATGTGATTGGATTTGTAGTAGCCCAGTCTCAATCTACTCCGAATGTGGTCACAGGACGGTCAGTAGCTTGTGAGATTGGGCCGGATACAAGGGGTCGCCTAAGCCAGAGCTGACCGCCTATTTGGCCAAAGATTGTGGCCAGA
>CALJAE010000014.1 GCA_938028175.1 uncultured Acidimicrobiales bacterium | reverse complement strand
ATTGAGCTCTGCAAGCCACATCACAATTGCGGTACCAACTGTCATGCCTAGAATACCAAGAAGAATTGCTTGGTTACCTCGGAAGATGCTAACGAAGTCCGGTCCAAACACACCGTTGTTCATACCAAGGATTACTGCGGTACTCTGCACAGCTGCTAAGCCGAGCGCAACGTAACGAGTCCATTGGTTGATCTTACGTTGACCCACAGCTCCTTGTGACTGCCACTCCTCTAACTTCGGAACAGCAATCGTTAAGATCTGCATCATAATCGAGGCAGTAATGTAAGGAATTACACCGAGAGCAAATATGGAAGCTCCACCACCGATACTAGATAGTAACGATAAGTAGGCGCCAAGACCATTCGGTGACGCCTCCACTGTATTTAGGTTCTCCAAAGCAACGAGGTTTACACCTGGAGTCGGTATAGCGACACCCAGGCGGTACAAGACAATTATCAATAGAGTGAACCCGATCTTCTTTACAAGCTCAGGCGTCCTAAGGATGTTCCTTAATGTTTTCACTTACTATTCTCCCGTTCCAAACCAAGGGGCTTTGCGACGTCTCAACAGACTAGTCGATTAGCGGTTCATATGCTGGTTACCAGAAGCGGCAGGACGAACCTTAAATGGCTTGTCTAGAACCTCTGTTGAACCACCGGCAGACTCAATAGCTTCTTTAGCTGAGTTTGAGAATGCGTGAGCTGAAACCTTAACCGCAGAGCTGATTTGTCCCCTACCAAGTACCTTAACGAGTGACTTGGCAGAAGTGATTAGACCGTTTTCGGCCAAAATCTCTGGCGTTACTTCTGATTTACCTAGTTCTGTGATTGTGTCCAGGTTCACGGCTTCGTACTCAACTCGGAAAGGGTTCTTAAAGCCTGGCAGTTTAGGAGTACGACGATAAAGCGGTACCTGACCACCCTCGAAACCAACTCTTACCTTGCCTCTACCACGAGAGTGCTGTCCCTTTGTTCCTCGACCAGCAGTTTTACCGCCTTTGCCTGCGATACCGCGGCCAAGACGTTTGCCGTCTCGACGTGATCCTTCAGCTGGTTTTAGGTCATGTAGTTTAACCATGGCTCTCCTTAGGCTTCAGTGACTTCTACAAGATGTGAAACACTTGCGATCATGCCCTGAATTTCAGGACGATCTTCTAAAATATTGCTTGATCCGATTTTCCCTAGTCCTAGAGAACGAAGCGAACCTCTGTGCTTTGGCTTTGAGCCAATGGAAGATTTAACTAGCGTTACTTTAATCTGTGCCATTATGCCTTCACCTCTTCAGCTTCTTCGGCCTCAGTCTTCGCAGCTTCTTTCTTATCGCGAATGGTTTCACGGTAAGTAGCTAGAAGTGGAGCCGGAACAAATTCGGTCTCGTCCAGGCCGCGTAGCTTAGCTACCTCGTCTGGTCGCTTTAGGCTAGCTAGCGCATCAATTGTTGCACGAGCAACGTTGATCTGGTTAGCAGAACCAAGTGATTTACAAATTACGTCTTTGATTCCTACTTCTTCAAGAATCTGACGAGCTGCTCCACCGGCGATCACACCAGTACCAGGAGCTGCAGGCTTGAGCATTACTCGCCCTGCTCCGTTAGAACCAATAACTTGGTGAGTTACAGTTCCAGCTGACATAGCTACGTCGAACATAAGCTTCTTAGCTTCTTCGGTTCCCTTTTGGATTGCCAAAGGAACTTCTTTAGCTTTACCGTAACCAAGGCCTACTCGACCTTTGCCGTCACCGACTACTACTAGAGCAGTAAATGCGAACCTACGTCCACCTTTAACTACCTTAGCTACACGGTTGATAGCGATTACTTTTGATTCTCGTTCTGGACGCTGTTGTCTTTGATTATCTGACACTTAATATCTCCTTAGAATTCCAAGCCTTGTTCACGAGCGGCATCAGCTAGCGCTGCGACTCGGCCGTGATATTTGTTGCCTCCACGATCAAAGACAGCTGCCGTTATGCCTGCTGCTTTTGCTCTTTCACCAATGAGTTTTCCAACTTCGGTGGCTGCTGTTGCGTTACCGGTAGCACCCGATGACTTAACCGCAGACTCTAGAGATGTAGCCGAAGCCACTGTTGCTCCAGTTACATCGTCGATTAGTTGAGCGCTGATGTGGCTGTTAGATCGAAAGACGCTGAGTCTTGGCCTATCAGCTGTTCCAGAGATCCTCTTACGAAGACGGCTCTGACGAATGCTGCGCATTTTAGATCTTGATACTTTTGCCATTATGCTGCTCCAGCCTTTCCTGCCTTACGCAAAATACGCTCATCGACGTACTTAACACCCTTGCCCTTGTAAGGCTCTGGTGGTCTGAACGAACGAATTTCGGCTGCGACCTGACCTACTACCTGCTTGTCGATTCCAGAAACCGTGATCTTTGTTGGTTCCGGAACGTCGAAGTCGATGCCTTCAGGTGCTTCATAGTTAACAGGGTGGCTGAAACCAAGAGCTAGTTCAAGCTTGTTAGAGCCTTGAGCTTTAGCTCGGTAACCTACACCGACGATCTCTAACTCTTTCTTGAAGCCTTCGTTGACTCCGATAATTGAGTTGTTGATTAGTGAACGACATAGCCCGTGAAGAGCTTTGGTTTCACGCTGATCGTTTTCTCTAGAAACAGTGACTGTCTCGTCTTCGAACACTACGTTAATTCCTTCAGGAATTTTGACGCTTAATTCACCCTTAGAGCCTTTAACAGCAACATTTGAGCTTTCAATTTTTACTTCTACTCCACTCGGTACTGAGACTGGAGCGTTACCAATTCTTGACATTAGATACCTACCAGACGTAACAGATAACTTCGCCACCGACTTTTTCACGGCGAGCGACGCGATCTGTTAACAGACCTTTCGAAGTGGACAAAATAACTACTCCCAAGCCACCAAGGACTCGAGGAATATCGCTGGTCTTTGAATAAACCCGAAGACCAGGCTTAGAGACTCTCTTAATTCCGCTGATGACACGCTGGCGATCTTCTGAATACTTCATATCGATCTTGAGTGTTTCACCCGGTGAGAGTTCTGCAGCTTCGGTGGTGAAGTCTGTGATGTAACCCTCAGACTTTAGAACCTCAGCTAGTGCAATTTTCTGCTTTGATGCTGGCATTAGAACCTCATCGTGCATTGCTATGTTTGCGTTACGGATGCGTGTGAGCATGTCTGCAATTGGATCTGTCATTGACATAATTCGTTCTCCTCCTACCAGCTAGCCTTGGTCACGCCCGGGATTTCCCCGTTGTGAGCCATGGTGCGTAGACAAACTCGACAAAGATTAAATCTGCGATAGACCGCACGTGGCCTTCCACAGTTGGCGCAGCGTGTATAGCCACGGACTTTAAACTTAGGAGTCTTCTTCTGCTTATTGATTAGCGCTTTCTTAGCCATTGGCGCCTACCTTTCGCCCTTGAATGGGAAATTGAATGCTTGTAACAGTTTCTTGCCACCTTCGTTGTCTGTGGCAGTTGTGCAAATGGTGATATCCATACCACGAGTGGTATCTACGTTGTCGTAGTTAATCTCTGGGAACATCAACTGCTCGTTGAGACCAAAAGTGTAGTTACCGTTACCGTCAAATGACTTTGGATTAAGTCCTCGGAAGTCACGAATTCTTGGAATCGCCAGTGTTAACAGGCGGTCGTAGAACTCCCACATTTGGTTTCCACGAAGTGTGACCTTCGCTCCAACTGCGTTACCTTCTCGAAGCTTGAAACTAGCGATTGACTTCTTAGCCTTAGTCGCTACTGGCTTTTGTCCAGCAATTAGAGTTAGATCCGATAGCGCCGACTCAAGGTTCTTTGAGTTAATTAGCGCTTCGCCAACACCCATGTTGATAACGATCTTTGACAAGGTCGGAACCTGCATGATGTTATCTAGACCTAGGTCAGTTTTTAGCTGAGCACGAATCTCGTTCTGATACATTTCTTTCAAACGAGGCTTAGTTATTGTCGTCATTAGCCGGCCTCCGGAATCTTCTCATCGGTTCGCTTACAGAACCGTTCTTTGTTGCCATCAACCATTCGGTATCCAACCTTGGTTGGCTTTCCGTCTTTAGGTGAAATGAGAGCAACGTTAGAAACGTGGATTGGCATTTCAGTATCGATGATCCCACCTGGCTCTTCTTCAGAACGGGCTTTGGTGTGACGCTTAGCGATATTTGCTCCTGCGACGATTACTTTGTTTGCCTTTGGCACAGTTGAAGAAACGGTTCCTTCGAAACCTTTGTCTTTACCTGCGATTACTCGGACTGTGTCTCCTGTTTTAATTCTCATTACAGAACCTCCGGAGCTAGCGAAACGATACGCATAAACTTTGAGTCACGCAACTCTCGACCAACTGGGCCGAAGATACGTGTTCCTCGTGGTTCACGGTTCTCGTTAATTAGTACTGCTGCGTTTTCATCGAAGCGGATATAGCTTCCATCTGGACGACGTCGTTCTTTAGCTGTGCGAACAATTACGCACTTTACGACTTCACCCTTTTTGACTGCAGCACCTGGAATAGCGTCTTTAACTGTGGCAACGATAATGTCACCCACTCCAGCTACACGACGCTTAGAACCACCGAGTACTTTAATACAAAGTATCTCTTTGGCTCCAGAGTTGTCTGCAACTTTGAGTCTTGATTCTTGTTGGATCACTTTGCACGCTCCAGAATTTCTAGAATCCTCCAACGCTTCTTGGCTGACAGTGGACGAGTCTCTACGATTCGTACACGGTCGCCAACGTTTAGGTCGTTGTCTTCATCGTGGGTGAAGTACTTCTTAGCTGACTGAACAGTCTTGTTGTATCGAGGGTGACGAGAACGTCGCACTACCTCGACCACAGCGGTCTTATCCATCTTGGTCGAGACAACTAAGCCTTCACGGACCTTACGGCTCTCTGAGCGATCTTTGGTCATTTCAGCTGCCATTAGCTTTCTCCCCCATCAGCTAGCCCTTCAGCTGCTGCGATTTCACGACTGCGAACCTCTGTCAAGATTCTCGCAATCTCTTTCTTCTGCACCTTCATCAGAGAAGTGTTCTCTAGCTGACCTGTCGCTGACTGGAACCTAACTTTAAATAGGTCCTTCTTAGCCTCGCCTAGGCGATCTAGTAACTCTGTATCTGATAATTCTTTGATTTGCTTTTTAGCCATCGAATCCATCCTGACGTGAAACGAAACGAGCTTTAACTGGAAGCTTTTGGATAGCTCTAGCTGCAGCTAGTCTCGCTACTTTTTCATCTGGGTAAGCGATCTCGAATACCACACGACCTGGTTTAACAACTGCTACCCAAAACTCTGGGTTACCTTTACCAGAACCCATACGAGTTTCAGCTGCACGCTGTGTCACTGGCTTGTCTGGGAAAATGTTGATCCAGACTTTTCCACCACGACGAACGTGACGGGTCATAGCAATACGAGCTGCCTCAATCTGGCGTGATGTGATCCATCCTGGTTCTAGAACCTGGACACCGAAGTCACCATAACTTACTGTGGTAGCTCCCTTAGCTTTACCTCGGGTGCGACCGCGATGCTGCTTGCGGAACTTTGTTTTCTTAGGCATTAACATCTTTAATCATCTCCTGGGCGGAACTTGTCGGTTGATGACTTGTCCTTAAGTGAAGCTTGAACTGCTTCTTCTTCGGCTAGTAGACGCTCAAACTCTGGATCCGCTTCTTTAACTAGCGGAGCTGGTTCTGCTGCTTCTTCTTCGGCCTTTTTAGAAGTAACTACTTCTGGTACGACTGCTGGAGTTGGAGCTGCTGCTTCAACTGTTTCTTCGGTAGCTGGCTTGTAAGGAAGGATGTCACCTTTATATAACCAAACCTTTACACCGATTCGACCGTATGTTGTGTGTGCTTCACGGAAGCCATAGTCAACATCGGCACGTAGTGTGTGAAGAGGTACTCGACCTTCTCGGTACCACTCGGTACGACTCATCTCAGCGCCACCTAGACGGCCTGAGCTTTGTACTCGAACGCCTTGTGCGCCTGCCTTCATTGCGTTTTGTAGAGCACGCTTCATCGCACGACGGAACGCCATACGACCCACTAGCTGATCTGCTACACCTTGAGCGATTAGCGATGCGTCTAGTTCAGGCTGCTTGATTTCGACGATGTTCAACTTGATGTTCAAGTTGCCAGTCATCTTGGTCAAACCAGTACGTAGACGATCTGCTTCAGCACCTTTGCGACCAATTACGATGCCTGGTCGGGCGGTGTGGATATCGATTTGCAGCTTGTCTCGTGTTCTTTCAACTTCGATTCGAGAAATTGCTGCATTTGGAAGCTCTCCCATGAGGTACTTCCTGATTTCTTTATCTTCTGCCAAGTAGTCTCTGTAATCTTGGCGATCAGCAATCCATCGTGATTTCCAGTCGGTAATTACTCCGAGGCGGAACCCGTATGGGTGTACTTTTTGACCCATTAGGCCTCTCCTTCTTTCTCGTCTTCGTTGTCTGATTCTTCGGCTTCTTCTTCAGCCTCAACCTCTTCGGTCTCTTCAGCTTCTGCTTCAACCTCTTCAGTTACTTCGGCTTCAGCCTCTGTTGATTCTTCAGTCTCAACCTCTTCGGCTTCAACTGCCTCATCCACTACTTCTTCTTCCACCTCGTCGGGTGTTGGAGGAGTTGCAGGCTTTTCTTCAGCTGTGTCTTTAGCCTTGCTCTTTGCTACTCGGTCTGAACGTGAAGCCTTCTTCTTAGATTTAGCTTTACCTTCGTTTGACTTAGCTTTAGCTGCTGCAGAGTCTCGCATTTCTTTGAGCTCTTCGTCTGTGTAACGAGACACTTCAACAAAGATATGGCAAACCTGCTTATGTATACGGCTTGCTCGTCCACGTGCACGAGGACGGAAACGCTTGATTGTTGGACCTTCGTCCGAATAACAAGCAGAGACGTAAAGGTCATCAGGCGAAATGTCTTCGTTGTGTGCTGCGTTAGCGATTGCTGAATCCAAGCACTTCTTTACTGGTTCAGCGGCTAGACGGTCAGTTAAGAACAAGATTTGTTGCGCTTCTGAGACCTTCTTGCCTCGGATTAAGTTCAGGACAACTCGAGCCTTAGAGGCTGACATCCTGACGAATTTTGATTCAGCTTTAGAGCCTGGACGCTCAGTAACAGTTGCAGTCATTACTTCTCCTGTCCTGAGTGGAACCTAAAGGTACGAGTAGGAGCGAACTCTCCCAGCTTGTGACCTACCATTGACTCTGAAACAAACACAGGTACGTGCTTGCGACCATCGTGAACAGCAAACGTGTGTCCAACCATGTCTGGAATGATGGTTGATCGACGAGACCATGTCTTTATTACTTGCTTCTCGCCCTTGTCGTTTTGCTCGTCTACTTTTTTGAGTAGATGCTCATCGACAAATGGGCCTTTCTTCAAACTTCTAGCCATGATTACCTCTTAGATCCCTTCTTGCGGCGACGACGAACGATATCTTGGTCGCTTGCCTTGCGGAGTTTACGTGTTCTCTTCTCTGGCTTACCCCAAGGTGAAACTGGGTGACGTCCACCAGAAGACTTACCTTCACCACCACCGTGTGGGTGGTCTACAGGGTTCATCGCAACACCACGTGTCTGTGGGCGCTTACCCTTCCAACGGTTACGACCGGCTTTACCAATAGTTACATTTTCATTATCTGTATTTCCAACCTGCCCGATTGTTGCTCGGCAGTTCGCAAGAACTTCACGAACTTCACCAGAAGGAAGCTTAACCTGTGCAAACTTATCAACACGTCCAACCAAAGTTGAAGCTGTACCAGCTCCTCTACACAACTGCCCACCTTTACCAGGACGCAATTCAATATTGTGAATGATTGTACCTACAGGCATTTCAGAAAGAAGCATACTGTTTCCAGGCTTGATATCTGCCTTTGAACTCGCAAGAACAGTGTCATCAACACCCAAGCCAACAGGAGCTATAATGTATGCTTTTTCACC
>CALJAE010000013.1 GCA_938028175.1 uncultured Acidimicrobiales bacterium | reverse complement strand
CCTGCCCTGCTCATTTTCTATGACGAGTTTTGCTTAAGTTGTTAGCGACTCTTAGCTAGAGGTTTTTTAGCCTCCGGAAACCGCTTAGCTGGCCCTTTAAATAGCTGATAGTCAGTTTTAGCTTTGCTCAGGGCACCCGCAGGCACAGCTTTTGGTGGACCAGTTAGTTTTTGCGCAACTCGTTGACGCATACTTGGGTTCTTAGTCTTTGCAGCCTGAAGGCTTAAGGCCACGTAAGTTTCAACAACCTCTCTCGACTTTTGAAGTGAAATAAGACGCAATGGTTGCTTGGGGTCGCCTGTTGTTACCAAAAAGTAGTCTTGAGTTACTTTGATGAACGAGCTGAGAGAGGCATCCAAATTAGCGTCGCTCTCGCTCTCATGTGCATTTTTGTCGTTACTGCCCGCAAGCGTAACCCCATTGCTAAGTCCCACTGAGTTGGAACCATTGTTTGTGATCTTAATCTTCTTGTTTGGACCGAATTCAAGTTCCAGTGCATCTTTGGAGATCTGGGCATTGTCGACGCTTGGCTCTTCACCCGGGATGTTTAGATCAATCCAAACGTCTGGGCACCGTAGATCTCCATGAGTCCAAGTAATTTGTTTTTTGGACCAGTCCGTCATGCTTCGACCCACAGTAGTGTTTGTAGCCTTCGGTTGTGGTTTAGTAAAGTTGACCATTCGATGTTCAACTTGACCATCTGGAGTCAAGATTTGGACTCGCTTACGGTACGGGTGTGGGTGGTTCTTAGCTATCTCTTCTAGTTGTTTTAGGTCGTCAAGACTCGAACCTGTGATTACTCGATTCATATAGTAAGACGGGTGATAGGTTTCTCCAGTGAGGCGTTTCATACCTAGAGACTCTTGGTGGACATCGATGAGTTGTTGAGCCAAATAATTTAGCCACTTAGGGGTCGAGCTTCCTAGCACATTATTGGAAGTCTGTAACATGAACTCTGGATCGACTAGTTCGATGTTCTGATCTACCGGGAGTACCCGAAGGTCAATTGGTGATGGCGTCATATGTTCAGCTTCATCGCCATATTGATAGTGGCTGTTTGCTACGAAAGCAGCAATCGCTGCTTCAAGATCTTCAACGTTATAGTCACTCATTGGCCCACCCAATTACTGTTTTGTCGCTTAGATATATGATACAGGAAAGGCTTATAGCTAACTAGACGCCCAGATTTGGCTTGTTTGTTGCAGTTGTATCCCATTTGTCTATCTAATTGAGTCTCTATCTACACTGACATCATGTTAAAGATAATAAAGATCTCGTTGCTAGTTGCCTTATTTGGTTTGTTTGCGGCCGCCTGTTCGACAGATGCAACAACCGATGCGAATCAAGAGCCAACAGATGAAACAGCTGAGCCAAATAATGATGAAGCATCTACTGCGGGTGACGATGAAGTAGGCAATGATGACTCACTGTTTGGCTTGACTGACGATGAGGCAAATACAATTGCGATCGCTGAACGCTTCGGAGACAGCACAGCATCTTTGGCTGTAAGTGTTGGTGGGATCAGGATGATTCCTCAATTGGATGGAACCACAATTCCTGTTCCTGGCCCTGCGACTCAGAGTAGTGGTAGTGGCTTTATCGTAGACCTTGACGGAACACGATTTGTCGTAACTAACTTTCACGTAGTGATGGACACAGTGGTTGAAGGCACCACAGATGAGGTTGATGATTCAACAATTACTGCAACCTTTGGAGATAACGAGGCAGATGAAGTTCCTCTAGATGTTGTTGGGGTTAATCCTTCATTTGATCTTGCACTGCTAGAACCATCTGACCCTGCAATACCTTTGCCAGACGTTGAGCCAATTCCGTTAGCTGACTCTGACTTTGTTTCTAAGGGACAGAAAGCGGTCGCTCTCGGGAATCCATTTGGTTTGGGAATCGCGCTAACTACAGGAAATATCTCATCGACCGCACGATTCGTGCAGTCTGTTGGTGGCGTTGACGTGCCAATGATTCAGACTGATGCTTCAATCAACCCGGGTAACTCGGGCGGTCCACTGATTAACTCTTCAGGTGAACTGATTGGCGTTAACACTGCCATTTTCAATCCCGAAGCAAGAGCCTTCGCCGGTATTGGTTTCTCGGTCCCATCTAATCTGGTAGCCGAGGCCCTAGCCAACTTGCAGCTCGGTGGTGTATCGAACTTGGCTGATACCAGACCCGAATTTGGTGCTCAACTGGGAACTGTTTCGTTCTTGCCTGCTGCTGTTCTTGAGCAGGCTGGTCTGCCCGAAACTGGTGTAGCAATTCTTGATATTACTCCAGGTGGCCCAGCTGATGCTGCCGGTCTGCAGAACCCAGAAGGGTTTGAAACAATCGGTGGTCTACCCATCCCAGTCAACCCAGATGTGATCGTAGCAATTGACGGCGAGCCAATTGTTACCGCAATGGACCTAAACGCAGCCGTTACATTCGATGCCGAAATTGGTGACGAAGTAGTTGTGACAATCTTGCGTGACGGAGTAGAGCTCGATGTTTCAGTAACACTTGGAACAGTCGACGATGTGGCAGCTGCGGATGAAGATTCAGTCGTTGAAGACGGCGAAGAAAACTAATCAGTTAGACATATATGAGTTTCCCGAAACTTGCCGAGTACTACACAGTTGATCAGCAGCAAATGATCGAAGTCGACCGGCTTATGATCGAAGAGCTTGGTATTAACTTGTTTCAGATGATGGAGAACGCTGGTTCAACTGTCGCCAGAATTATTCGAGCCAAATATCTAGCAGGTAACAGCAATGGCACAGTCAACGTTGTCGCTGGACCAGGTGGTAACGGCGGCGGTGCATTGGTTGCTGGAAGGCGACTGGCCGCAATTGGGATGTCGGTAAATGTTTGTCTAAGTCGACCAGAGAGTGAGCTTTCTCCCGTTGCCTTGCATCAACTAAACGCTCTGCGCAGCTCTGGTACTGTGGTTGTTTCAGATGATGTCGATGCAGAAGCACTAGTAAGCGTCGATGGAATCATTGGTTACTCACTTGTTGGGGAGCCTCGTGGTAGATCTGCGGCGCTAATTGATCAGTTGAACGGTTTGGATGCGCCTGTGGTTTCCGTAGACGTGCCTTCAGGTTTTTCAGTAGCTGAACAAGGACTAATGAGTCACCACGTGATAGCAGATGCTACCGCTACGTTGGCTGCTAACAAGGTAGGTCTGGACACTACAGAGGTGTCTGCAGCTGTGGGGGAGCTTTATCTTTGTGATATAGCGGTACCGAGCGCCCTATTGGATCGGGTAACAGGGCAAAAACTGGCGCTGAAACAGTTTGGTGATGGCGATATCGTGCGGATCAGCTGATATTCGGAGCGAGGTCAATTTGTGGCGAGTTATCACCCTTATTGCTACTAGTTAACGGTAGGCTACTTCCAATGGCAATGAACAGAGAACAGCGCCGCTATTTGCAGCGCCAGGGCCAAGTTGATAAAGATGGAAATGTCGTAGCGCGCCGAGTTGATCGCGCTCAGGTTCCAAACGAGGAACGGGACTCTCCGTCGCAGTTCCTCAAAGGTATTAAGACCGAACTTAACCGTGTTACCTGGCCAACAAGGGCTGAAGTTATCAACTACTCAATCGTTGTACTGATAACTTTGATTATCATCACCGCTATCGTAACCGGGCTAGACGTAGTCTTTTCTCGGCTCGTTGACCTAGTTCTTGGCCTGTAATTAGCCAGTCTTTTAGTACGTCTTAAGGCGTTTTTTGAAAACATTGATGA
>CALJAE010000012.1 GCA_938028175.1 uncultured Acidimicrobiales bacterium | reverse complement strand
CATGAAGTTTTACATTAAGCCCAGGAACCAAGAAGCAGACTCTGGCGACGTGTTCGCGAACTTCTGAGTAGTCGAGCTCCGCTTCGGGATCAAAAACATCTAGGTCTGGCCAGTACCGTACCTTTGTGCCGCTTTCATTCTTTTTGGCTTTGCCAATTTTGACTAGCTTCGAACCTGCTTTGAACCGTCCGCTCGGCGTGTAGTTGCCTGGGGCTCGGTCTAGGAACACCATTCGCCATACTGCACCATCTCTAGTCACCTCGGCCACGAGTTTCGAAGACAGGGCGTTGACTACCGACGCTCCAACACCGTGGAGACCGCCTGATGCCGAGTATGCGCCACTGCCAAACTTCCCACCAGCATGAAGCTCGGTGAAAACCACTTCTAGTGCAGTTCTGCCATCCTTCTTTTTGCCAATTGGTATTCCTCGGCCGTTGTCGGTTACTTCGATTGATCCATCTTTGTGGAGCACAACATCGATTTGTGAACAGAAGCCAGCGGCAGCTTCGTCGACTGAGTTGTCGACCATTTCCCATAGTAGGTGGTGTAGGCCTTGAGAGCCGGTGCCACCTATATACATGCCGGGGCGTTTTCTGACAGCATCTAAGCCTTCTAAGACTTGGATGTTTGATGCGTCGTAGCTAGATGAAGAAGACTTAGCCGACCGCTTTGTGGTAGCTGGTGTCTTCTTAGTAACAGTCTTTTTCTTTGCCGAAGTTGTCTTCTTAACTGATTTTTTGGCAGCCGCTTTCTTTGGGGCAGCCTTCTTTTTAGTAACAGTCTTTTTCTTGGCTGTCTTAGGCTTTGCTTTGCTTGTGGCCTTTTTCTTTGGGGTAGCTTTCTTCTTTGTTGGCACTGCTACCACCTCCTAGTTCCGATTGAGAGGATACGGCGAGCCGGTGACGAGCACTTGGAGTCTCGCTTTGTTGATCTCAACTTGAGCGGCCCCGGTTTACTATCAGCCTTGGTTGGGTTGTCTTCTTGGCCTACGATGCAAAGAGCGCTGTCTGTGGCGCCAACCCACGCATTGACTAGTCGCTTCTCGGATCCAAACTTCGTCAACCGTATTCCTGACCCCCCACGTTTCTTGGTGGGTAGCTCATCAATAGCCGTTGACTTAGCTGTCCCGGTGTCAGTCGTAACGATAATGGTGTCGTCGATACTTGCATCGAATGTATAGGCTCCTACTAACCCGGCTTGGCCTTTGAGTTTCATTGCTTGTACGCCTCTGGCCCCTGGGCCTTGAACTGAAATTTCATTTACCTGAGTGCGTAAGACTTGAGCATCCGTGGTCACCAAGACTAGGTCTTCACCTGGGTTTGATTCATGTGCCGCTACCAGAGTCTCGGTTGACTCCATCTTGATGACATTCTTGCCAGAACTCAGCTCGGTTAAGGCTTTCGCTTCTAGAAGTTTCGCTCGGCCAGACGACGATGCAAGCAGTACATTTGTTTCGTTCCCCGTAAAGATTCCTATTACGTCTTCACCGCGAGCGCATCCAAATGTTGAGTTAGCGTCTTTGCCTCGGGTGCGTCCGCCAACTTCGGTTACGTCGTCGGCCAGGCATCGAAGCATCCTGCCCTTTGAAGTAATGCCATACACATACTTTGCTGTTGAGGTCGTTAACGCTCTGGCAATAACATCGTGTTTCGAGTTTGAGTGATTTTGAGATTGTCCGAGTGGTTCACGACCAATCAAGCCCGAAGAAGTTAGAGAGACAATGCATTCGGTGTCTGTGATTGCTGCTAGTTGAGCTGTTTCGATTTCTTCTTCGGATGCAATTGAGTCGGCCGAGATTATCTCAGACTTTCGGGGTGTTCCGTAGCGTTCAACTACTTCGGCAAGCTCAGAGATTACGAGTTTCTTGCGTCGAGGTTCAGACTTCAACAACTTTTTGAGATCGGCGATCTTTGCCTTCAGCTCATCTGCTTCGATTACTAGTTCGTCATATGCAAGAGCGGTTAGTCGTCTGAGCTTAAGCTCGAGGATATGTTCAGCTTGAACCTCAGTCAGGCCTAGTTCATCCATAAGGGCTTCTCGCGCTGCACCTGAGTTCTCAGAGCCTCGAATAATTGCCACAACTCGGTCGATATTATCGATGGCGATAATCAAGCCTTCAACAATGTGGAGTCGAGCCTCGGCAGTCTTTAGCCGGTATTGGCTTCGCCTGACAATAACGTCGAGGCGGTGCTTTATATATGCATCACATAGTTCGTATAGGCCGACTGTTGTCGGGACCCCGTCGACTAGGACTACGTTGTTAACTCCGAAGGTTTCTTCGAGTGGGGTTAGTTTGTAGAGCTTTCCTAGAAGAGCTTCGGGGTTGACGTTAGTTTTGCACTCGATCAAGATCTTTAGCCCAGACTTACGGTCAGAGAGGTTCTTCACATCTGAGACTTCTGTGATCCTGCCAGAATCTCGGAGCGCTTTAAGTTTTGCGATAACTCGCTCGGCGCCGACCAGGTAGGGGAGTTCGGTAACTTCTATTCCTTGTCGAGCTCGTGTGAGTTTTACTACTTCTGCTTTGGCACGGACTCTTATCGACCCTTTGCCTGTTTCGAATGCTTCGGCGATGCCGGTATCGATTATTTGTCCGCCAGTTGGAAAGTCTGGGCCAGGTATGACTTTCATAAGTTGAGCAGTCGTTGGTTTGGGGCGTCGTTTCTCCATTACGAGTTTGATTGCTTCGAAACACTCGATCAAGTTGTGGGATGCCATCGAGGTCGCCATACCCACAGCAATTCCCGATGTGCCATTGACCAACAAGTTTGGAAGGAGCGCTGGGAGGTAGGCGGGTTCTTGAGTTTCGCCGTCGTAAGTAGCACGCCAGTCCACGGTTTCTTCATCTATTTCCCCTAAGAGATCTAGTGCAGCTTCGGTGAGTCGACACTCTGTGTAACGGTAAGCGGCAGGTGGGTCGTCGAGGCTTCCGAAGTTACCTTGTGGGTCAACTAATGTGATTTGGCGGGAGAAGTCTTGTCCCATGCGAACCAGGGTGTCATAGATAGCAGCGTCACCGTGTGGGTGGTACTTGGCCATTACGTTTCCGACTACGTGAGCACATTTTCGGTGTGGTCTCTCGGGGTAAAGTCGCATCTCACGCATCGAATACAGGATTCGACGTTGAACTGGCTTTAGGCCATCTTTGATGTCAGGGATCGCTCTGGAAGTAATTACTGATAATGAATAGGCGAGAAACGAGTCCCCGAGCTCTTCTGAGACTGGGACATCTATTACTTCTCGCGCAAAGTCAAAAAGCTGCTCTTTTTGTGCCATTTTCGCCTTCCTGGTTAACTAACTAGATATTAGTTGAAATATCCCTCCGACCCCTAGATAGTGGGTTTTTGAACAATTCTTAAAGTAACTGAGGGTTTTCGTCGATCTAACTGGTGCTGGGGGGCTCGTGAACGGAAACAACAATGTTACGAAAGTTCAAAAACTCAAGAGATGTTAGCTCGGGCAGTACTCAGCGCGGCGGCGGACTTATCGAATACGCTCTTCTGTTTGCATTGATTTCTATCACAACTATCGTGGCAATTCAGGTGCTAGGTGGTCAAACTGGCGGCAGCCTAGACAATAGCGCTACTGAGATTTCAGTTGGTTTCGATAGTGCCGGGATTCGATAGGCTCCTCTATCCTTAGAGGGTGACTAAAAAGTACCTGGTCAAAACCTTTGGCTGTCAAATGAACGAACACGACTCTGAGAGAATTTCAGGGTTATTAGAGTCCGACGGCTATGAGCAGACTTCTGCCACCGATGACGCTGATGTTATTGTCTTAAACACTTGTTGTATTAGAGAGAATGCAGACAACAAGCTTTACGGTGCGCTAGGAAATCTGAAAGAGCTAAAAGAATCTAAGCCAGATTTACAGATCGCTGTTGCTGGTTGTCTAGCTCAGAAAGATAAAAATCTGATTCAGAACAAGGCGTCACATGTTGATGTCGTGTTCGGTACTCACAATGTGCACCGTGCAACCGAGTTGCTGAGCGAAGCTAGAGTCAATGGCCCGATCACTGAGATTTGGGATGAAGCTTCTGACGATTTCGAAGAGTTTGCTAGTGCATTGCCGGCAAAGCGTGAATCAGAGTTTATGGCTTGGCTAACAATCCAGGTTGGCTGCGATAATAACTGTGCGTTTTGTATTGTGCCGTCGGTGCGTGGTAAAGAGATTTCTCGCCCAGTTGAAGACATTGTTGCAGAGGCCAAGGTGCAGGCAGCGTCTGGTGTTTCTGAGATAACGCTTCTTGGTCAGAACGTTAACTCGTATGGCCGTGACCTTAGTTTGCAAGAGCGTCGTGACGGGCAAGATGTAAAGATTCGCCCTAAGTTTGCTGATCTTCTTAGAGAAGTTGGTGCGATCGAAGGCGTGCGGAGAGTTCGCTATACAAGTCCGCATCCTAAGGATATGAATATCGATGTGTATCAAGCTATGGAAGAGACCCCGACAGTTGTACCTCATCTTCATTTCCCACTTCAGTCTGGTTCAGATTCAATCCTTGCAGCCATGCATCGTGGCTACACAGGAGAGAAGTTCTTAGAGAAGCTGGCACTAGCTAGACAAACAATCACTGACTTGGCTGTATCGACAGACATTATTGTCGGGTTCCCTGGTGAGACCGACGATGATTTTGAGCGAACGCTCGAGATAGCGTCAGCGGCAGAGTTCGACAATGCTTACACATTCGTATTCTCGCCACGTGCAGGAACCGAAGCTGCTGAGATGACTGAGAAATTCTGCGATCCAGATGTAGTTCAGGATCGCTACAAGAGACTGAAGACTGTTGTTGATCGATCGTCACTAGCTAAGAACCTAGCCAGGGTCGGCAGAACCGAAGAAGTCGTGGTTGAGGGGCCATCTAAGAAGGACCCTAACTTCTTAACCGGTCGCACTGTTCATAATAAAGTGGTGCACTTCCCAGTCGAGAAGTTCAAGCCCGGCACTTATGTAGAGGTAAAAATAACGGAAGCCCGCAAGCAGTATCTGCTTGGCGAGCTCGTCCGCAAAGTTGCTTCGCCTACCTATAAGACAAAGATCACTGTAGAAGCCGCTTAACTAGCTAAATGCATTGTCAGAGCCGCCGATAGGGGTTGGTGGCTGATCGTTACCAAAACATAGATCAAGGCGAGCTTGCGCCTGGTGCTTTGCGTGGTTGGGTCGAGCATCTTGCAAAGCTGTTTAAGTGGCAGCTGGCAACGCTGATGGGGTTGACGATTCTGTCTGCGCTGATTGGTTTGGCTGGTCCTTGGCCGTTGCAGATCTTGGCTGACAATGTTTTTGGTGGTCTTGAGGCTCCAGGCTTTCTAGCTCGTCATTCGCAGACGACTACTTTGTTGTACATCGCAGCCTTGTTTGGGCTTGGACTCTTTGTAGTCTCTGAGACCCTTGGTATCTTCACTGCATACCTCAGTCAGAAATTTCTATTCCAGATCGAAGAAAAAGTCCAGGTAGATACGTTTAATAAGATTGTCGATACTCGCAGCTGGGAAGCCGGACGCCTCGATAACGGCGACTACACCTACCGTTTAAATGTTGCGACTAGGGAAGTCCC
>CALJAE010000011.1 GCA_938028175.1 uncultured Acidimicrobiales bacterium | reverse complement strand
TTTAGCTGCATGCGAAAAGCAGGTCAAGAGCTGGCTTACTACATATGCTCCCGACCAAAATAGAACAGTGCGACCAGTAGAGGGCAAATACGGTTGGCAGAGCCCGACCACACCGAACAAGCCTGTGCAAACTTTACCTTTCGAGCTAAGTACCAGACAGCTGGTCAGAAAACGAAGCTTGTAATAGCTTACTCAAAGCGAGTCAAAGCACAGCAGAGAAAATAACTGCGCCCACCACGACAATAAACGCCAATGCAGCGATGACGACAATGACCCATAAGAACGCACGCCGTAGAACTCGATAAGTCTCAGGTGGCGGAGCTTTGTAAAACCTAGTTGAAACCACATAGGCGACAACAAATGCAATCACCACCAACACTGCTGTTACGACCGGAACATAGCTAAATTTGGCACTCAAATCCAGTGACCAACGAAGCCACCACCCCAGACCTACCGCTAAACCGCGACGCCGGTAGCTCTGCACAACCTGCAGATATTTACTATTGTGCTGGCCCGCAGAGGCTAACTATCGACTGATCGTAAACGTATCTTCGAAGCTGCCATTAACGCCGATGAACTCGCTTCTAATCCGCTCATCTGAAACGGTAAACTCTGCGTAACCGTGTGTCGGTTCGACATTCTTACCACTTATGCCGGAGAAGTATTCGATCTCTTCGTCATTAAGATCAACGTCTCTTAGCCCGATCCCACCAGCGCCAGAAATTACTAGTACGCTTCCTGCTCCGGCTTCAAAGTTATTGTCGTCGTCTGCTACACAGTCAGCGTCAAAAGTATTAACTCGGATCGCCAAACAGTTCTCATTGAATGCAAGCTGCTTAGATCGAAAGAACCCATGCTCGTGGCCCTGCAATATGACATCGATCTCAGCGTCGATCGCAGGGTTGAAGATGTCTTCGCCTATCTCACAGCTCTTCTGTCCTGGAGTAACACAGTTCTTGTGCATTCCGATAAAGACCCAACGCATTCCCTCTTCACGTGCCGACTCAGCCTGATTGCGAACCCATTCGTAGCGACGGCCACCTCTGTCGTATCCGTCTCCGTAACCAGTAATGTCGGGAGAAATCATAATAAATCGGGCAAGATCGTTGTAGTCAAACGCATATTGCAAGGCGTAATCGCCTGTGATGTTTCCAACACGGTTCGGAAGACACTTTCGATATTCGAGAATGTCTCCATCGCCAGAAACTTCGTCATCATGATTTCCGGCTACAAGTTGGAACGGATACTGATTTCCAACAATATCTTTAACAAGGTTGCACCATTGTTGCTCGTTGCCGTTACCAACATAGCCGAGGTCGCCAAGCGCTAACGTAAAGTCTGAATTGCGGTCAGCGATCGATTCAAAAACAAGTCGAGCGTTATCGCCACCGGTGAAATCCCCAGCTGCTGCAAATACAAACGGCTCACTTTGACTACCGGAAGTGGTAGTACCACTGTCCTGAGATGATTCTCCGGCGGCAGTTGATTGAACTTGCGAAGATTCAGTTAAATTAGCGCCCTCTGTAGTCTGGGCATTAGCTGAGGTCTGAGAACTACTGGAGGCCGATCCAAGCGTTGATCCAGGACTATCAACCTGGCTACTAGTAGAAGTTGCCTCAGTGGCAGTACTGGTGCTGTCTTCACCTGAAGAAATGAACACGAAAGCCAGCGCTCCTACAACTAACAGAGCAAAAACCGCCGCTCCGTATTTGACCTTAGACATCTTCCACCTTAACGAGCGTCTTCGAGCCTTTCGAACACAATAACGCCATCGGCAGTTGAGTCGATAATATGACTCTCACCCTCAAAAATCTGTAGATTTATGTCACCATTAGCCTCTACTGTCTGCTCGGCACCAGCGATCCAACCCGAATCATTACCACCAACAAAGATCTGAATAGGAATATCTAGATCGCCAACGACATCAAGTTCAGATTCGCTTGCAAAACCAGGGAAAGCGACGATGGAACTGACCCTTCCAGGATTCTGTGAAGCATAAGCGAAAGTACTTCGACCACCATTGCTGATACCGGCAACATGTGGGGCCCCACCTTCTGGTGTGACCCAAGTCTCAATCCAATCAACAAAGCCTGGGAGTAGTTGGGCGCCATCTTGAAAAAATAAGTCACCGTCTGGAGCTGCTGGCGAAACCACAACCCACCCAAGACGCAAAGCCTCAGGAGCATAAGTTTGTTCAACCAAGTCCTCTGCTATTTCGATAGTTTGACTTCCCGCCGGGAACGCCAACAACACTGGTGCTTCATCACCCTGGCTAAAACCTTCTGGCAATGTCACTACATAGTCGATGTTCGTGCCATCTATATCTACTGCCCCAATGGTTGTTGCACCTGCGTTATTTGGGAAGCCGTCCAGGTCAGATGTATCTGCAGGCTGACCGCCCGGATCCGAAATCTCATCACTTAGGGCTGAATAAGAACCACAGGCCGAAGCGGCCAGTAAGGCCAGGGCTAGCAGGCCAAGACGAAAAGTTTTAGTAGAGTTGCACACAGTGAGAAGTCTAATGCCGAGATCGCTTATACGTGTGATATCGATAGGCTGATCAGGCGGAAAAGGGCGGTATGAAATGCAGACTACACAAAGCTTGACGCAAACAAATCTCAACTACGTTGCCGGCAGTCTCAGACTACTAAACAATCCAAGAACTGGTAGGAACGGAGACCCAGAGAGAATAGCAAAGGCACAACAGGTTGCAGCTGACAGGATGAAGCTAGTCAGCAAAGATGCTCTTGGTGGGGTGTTAAGCCGGAGCGAATTATGTCAGGCTCAGCGAATGTCAAAAGTAATGAGCGAATTGGAGCTTCCTGAGGATACAAGACTTGAATTTCTGGAGTACTACTATCTGTTTGAAGCGCTTGCTGGGCTTTCACTCGACCCACTTAGCCAAGAGTTCAAAAACCAAGCAAGAAAACTCGGGGCCTATACCGCTGCTGGCAAACTAGCAGCTCGGCTAGGACGCCTTGCAAAGAGCAACGACCCTGCTATCTCTCTCCACCAACCGGTAAGCGACTTAGTGCGGTTCATCTATACCGTAATAAATGAGAACATAAGCAACAGCTGGCGATCGGACTCTTCTATCGAACTCAACAAAGACTTATTGGATATTGCAGAAAAGCTTTCCGAAGTGATTCCTGACCTCGACCTAGAACTGCGAGGTAAGGCGGTAGCGGTGATTCTCGAGCTCGATGCGCTTCAAAACCAGGAGCCGCAAACGAAGACAGGTTGGCAAGTCACTCGACCTGACTTAAAAAACCCAACTATGCGACAAGAACGTCAACTCATTAGTCATCGATAACTTGCACTAACAACGGCAGCGACCGACTACCAAGACCCTCCGCCACCACCGCCAGATCCTCCGCCTACTCCTCCGCCCCCACTGCTACCGGAGCTCGATGATGAAGGGGCGGTTCTTGTGCTCGCTACTGCCGATACAAGTGATGCAGTACTAAATGACGAGACATTATCGGCTACTGTAGCTGAGTTTTCGCTAGCTTCAGTCACCAGTTTCTGCCAGTGCTCGGCCTCGTCGAATGTTGTCGCCCAAGCCGAGTATTCTTTCAGTCGCCCATTCTTTGCTGCTGCCTCAACATGGGTTGCATCTGAATCTCTAATGAAACGGCGAAATGATTCGAGCAGTATCCAGAGCCCGCTCGATCTTGGCGTGCGAACGAGTAGCTCCCAGCTATTTAGCAAGAGACTGAGCCCAACGCCTATAGCTACAGCGAATATGCCTAGCATCACCAGAACTGTGGCAGCAGTAGTCCAATCTGGGGACTGAGGAAGCGCTATTGCAAACAGTGCTCCAAGAATTAATCCAACGATCAGCGTAATCCAGCCGACTATCTTGAATCTCTTTTTTCGTTTACGGCTCTTTTCCTCCCAGTAATTTGTGTCTTCGAGGGCCTCCGAGAGCTTCTCAGAAATTGCATCCCAATCTTTGGCAAAACTTGAGCTGTACTCTCCTAGTCGTATATGGTCCGAGCCATTAAACAACAGTTTGACTAAAGGGTCGGTCGGTGAGCTTTGCATAAGCTTTAGTTCTGGCTCATCGGCCGACCCAGATATTTCGATCGCTCCGTTAGCTTCTTGATCCAACAGCCAGGCAACAGCATGATGATGTTGAAATGATTCAGAATGAATGATTCCACCTCGCCACGCTTCAATCCCTTCGGGTGGCACAAACTCGATACTGGCCATTTCTTCTAACTGGGCTGAGTCGAGTTTGGTGACGTTGTAGGCATCTTCGTATGGTCCTGGACCAAACGCTACATCTGGGCCAGCACCCTCCCAAGCATTCTAGCGACCGAGCCTGCGCAGGGCTGGCGTAATAGCTAGACCAGCGAATAAGACAGACAATCCACTGACCAGCGCTGAAAGTATTGGAGACACAGAGAACGGCTCACCTAGCGGGGCCGGCGTTTCAACAGTAGGCACCGAGGCAACAGGATCACCAAACTGAGCGTCAATAGTTATTCCTTCACCTGCGTCAAGACGATCGATTTCAACAACTAGATGTCCTGGATCCGGGTTCGCAAGATCACACGCCTGTTGTGAACCAAATCTTCCAACAAAACACTGTGGGCTCTCCAGCTCGACTTCGCTGAGAATGTGGACCTCGATTTGTTCGATGTCAACTTCCCAATCGGTGCCAATTGCGTTCCAAGAAAACTGGTCATCTGACCCTAGGTTCAAATCGTATCTGATGTCATATTGATGTTGCCCAGTGATTGTAATATCGGGGTTGCCGATCCTAATGTTGATACCAGATGAGTTTGCGGCGACTGAAACCTCATCTGGGGCCGTCGCAGACTCGACTGAAGCAAAATCATCTAGACTCAGCCCCGACACATCTCTTACGATTCCTCGCCTCGTGTTCCGACCAAAGTCGTATGTAATCGACTCTAAGATGCTGGCATCGCCATCTGAATCAAGCTCGGCCACAACGAAATAGCGATTAATCTGCTCACCAGAAGTTATAAAGGACAACAAACCAGCACCCAAGCCGACAAATATCGCAACGATGGTTATCCAGACTAGAGTCGAGCGACGACGCTTCTTTATAGACATAACATGATCTTATGCTGAAATATGACGACTACCGTAGCTTTACTAGCGTCGATTAGAAGCCGGTTGTCTGCTGTGCTGTCGCTCAATATTGGGCACCAAGGTATGGAGATAGCTGGTTTGAGTTGTTGATTGAATCTGATGCGTTTGCATCAGTTCCAAGGCAACAGTTTCTAGGCTCTTGTCCAGATCAGGGCTATTGGGTAGGTATCGCCAAGAATGCATAAAGTTATCCAGTCCCAGTGCCAGAAACCCTGGGCACCGAACCTCCACGCGAGCATTGTCGCCATCTCGATAGTAATGGCTGTTATCTTGACGCAGGCCTAAACCGTCATCGGATAGAACAGATGCGAAGTCCAGTGTGTCAAAGTTTCTTAACGCCACATTTGCCCTACCAAATACCAACTCTTTACCATCCACTAGGCCAGAATGCGGCCTAGGGAGATATTCATCTGCCTTGACAGAAATACTCAAAGGCACCTCTAGACCGGCTTGTTCGAAATCGAGCGGTTGGTCAAATGTCAAAGACCAACCCTGAGCATCTAGGCGCTCTGCTGGGCTAAGCAACGCATTCCAGGCCAGCGCACTTTCTATTACCCTCCCTGGTTCGGAGTACTCAAGATGTGTTCTATAGAAGGATCTAATGTTGGTTCGCCCGAGTGTAATAGAAAGTCGGTTTGCTGGCAACTGACCGTCCGGCGGCGATTGCCCTTCGCCTGCACGTACCGTTAGTGCTCTTCCGTCGACGAATTCTGTTTCCACCCCCGGCTGAAATTCGAGTTCCGAACTCGACTGTATCGAGAGCGGTGAATCCATATCATCGGAAGCCGATTGCGACGAACTAGAACACGCCGCCAGCACTGAGGCACCAGCACCTAGAAGGAACTGTCTCCTTGGAATTCGCCT
>CALJAE010000010.1 GCA_938028175.1 uncultured Acidimicrobiales bacterium | reverse complement strand
CCTGTATAACCTGCAGCTTTCAAAGCAAGCCGGAAAGGTTCCTTGTCATAGCCTTCTGGGTGCTCACCTTTAGAAAGGCGTTCCTCGAGCGAATCCAGCTTCCAGTATCTAGAAGAGTCTGGGGTATGAATTTCATCTATCAACACCAAGTTGTTCGCATCGTCTAAACCGAACTCATACTTTGTATCAGCGAGCAAGAAACCTTTGGCCTCTGCGACTGAGTAACCGTGTTCAAAAAGAGCCATTGAGACTTTTTGGGTTTCGGCCCAAACATCGGGATCAACAATTCCAGAGTCGGAAACTTCTGCAACTGTTATCGGAGCGTCGTGGTCTCCTTGATCGGCTTTAGTGGTTGGCGTAATCATAAATTCAGGAAGAGGCCCGTGAGGCTCTAACCCATCTGGCATCTGATATCCGTAAAGGTCACGCTCCCCTGCCAAATATCGAGGAAGCATCGAAGTACTTGTCGAGCCGGTCAAGCGAGAACGAACTACGACTTCAACTTTAAGCGGAGTAACTGACTTAGCGACTGTGACGTTTGGATCAGGAATATCAATTATGTGGTTAGCAACGATTTTGCTTGTCGACTCGAACCACCATGCCGCTAATTGATTAAGCACTTGACCTTTACCAGGAACGGATCCATGGATCTTATCCAGTGCGCTTAGTCGGTCTGTGGCGACCATAATTCGTCGGCCATCGTCTAGGACCCAATTCTCTCTGACTTTACCCGAATAGTGACGCGGTAAATTGAGATCCAAGTTGGCAAGAGTCGCAGAATCGAAAGCCACTATATAAATGGTAGCCGAAAGATTTCTTTTAAGGGTAAAAAAGAGCCGGCAACTCCACAAATGGGAACTGCCGGCTCGCTCGACCACACCATTTCACGAATCAAAACCATGTAAGGGGTGAACCTTTAGGCTGGTCTGAGCTTGATTAATAGATCGGTAGTATCTAGAAGAACCTTTAGGAGTAAAATTGAGTGAATTCATACTTGGTGTCGATCTGGATAACGTTTGTGCTGACTACACCGCAGGATTTCGCAATTTCGTCGCATCAGAATTAAAGGTCGATAAAGCTGAATTAGGCCCAATTACTGCCTGGGGCTACCAAGAATGGGGGCTAGATGATGAACAGTTCAAAGATCTGCATTCGAAAGCTGTCTCCCAAGGGCTACATAGAAACCTTCCCATTGTCGAGGGCGCAGCCGATGCACTGTGGCGACTGTCGGATGCAGGCATTTGGATCCGTGTAATTACTCACCGACTATACACAAACTGGTCACATGAAAAGGCCGTGTCAGACACCGTTGCATGGCTAGACAAACATCGCATTCCGTATAGAGATTTATGCTTTCTGGGAGCTAAGCCTCAGGTTGAAGCAGACATTTACATAGATGATGCGCCGCACAATGTCACTGGCCTAAGAAATGCAGGCAACGAAGTTATTACATTTGATCAACCGTACAACAAAGACCTCGAAGGGCTTCGAGCAAACAACTGGGTTGAAGCTGAAGAGATTATCTTAAGCCAGGCTGCCAAGTCGAAAGGCGTGCAGAGTCAACTGCCAGGGATAGACCCAGGCGCTGATCGGCTTGACCGAAAGAAAAGCTCTAACTGAGTTGTGCTGGCTAAGTTAAACTAGTTCAGCAAACTGTGAGACTTGTTCCAAGCTTTCTAACGTCTCTCGCCACCAGTCGATAGCTGTCATGTTCTTGCCTGGCACTTCACCGAGTAAAGAATCTATACGAGCAACTACGGCAGGATTAGCCGAGGCAGCACCTCTTAGATCGAGGAGGTTGTCGATGACTAACGCTTTGTCAATGACCTGTGCGTCTGCATCTATTTGTGATTTGAATTCATTTACCGCTGAAGTGAACATATCTCTAGTTTGCCAGGTCTCTATGACATCCGTCCAGTGATCGGGAAACCTGACTCAAGGTGAATGAACCTCTAGGACCCTATCTAGAAGCGGTTTGGGTCTATTCGATAGGCCACTTGACCCATGATTAAAATTAGCTGATGCAAGAACTAGACAAGTCGGTATAGAACTCTTCAAAACCGATCAGAAACATGGGTAGCGAATCCACAGAATCAGGATCTTCTTCTTCGGCTACTTCGATGGCTTCAACCTGCTCAGCTTCTGCTGTTAGGAGTTCCGCAAAGGTCTGATTCGAAATAAGCCCAATTGCTTCATCATTCTCGCCGTATTCACCAAAAATGCCTTCTGCAAAGCATGATGCCTGTTCTTCGGTGAGGGCGTCAGAGAGCAGCAAGGTCTCCTCTAGATCCGCTTGATCCCCAGGACCAGTTGAACAAGCTCCTAAAAAAAGCACAGATGCGATAATGATTAGTTTCTTCACTACCTTTTTCTACCAGCTAAAGCAGCTAATTCCGCCAAGCAGCAACTAACATCAGTGCGGACGTATTTGAGACCTAAATCTGTGATCTCAGCCGAGAATAGGAATTTGTTAAATTGACTGAACCGACGCCATGGAACCCACAAGGAAGCCAAGCAAGCCTGAACTCGTCTGGATCTACTCTTGTGTATGGACGAGCCCTTTGCCTGTCCGCAGACAACGGCGATATTAACGGAGACTACGGAGCGCAAGGCTACTTTTATCTTGACTCACGCATGTTATCTCGATTCGAACTTGAGGTTAACGGCCGCAGAGTTGAAGCTCTGGGCTCTTCAAAGAGTTTGAGCTTTGAAGCATCGTTCGTTGGACGCCACATCGACAATCGCAAGAAAGCTGACCATCCGCTTACAGTCGTGAGACGCCGATCAGTTGGCGACACCCTTATCGAAACAATTGAAATCCGCAACTATGACACAGCCACACGGGGCTGCAAAATAACTCTGCGGGTCGACGCCGACTTCGCACATTTGTTCGCTGTCAAGGGTGGACACGCTACAGATATTGAGACTTCTAAGTTCTCTTCAGACTCTGACAGCATCACACTCGAATCACCAGATGAACGCGATCTTGCTTTAATCGTTCAGACCGATACCAAACCTGACAAGGTAGAAGAGAAAGAGTTCACCTGGACCAGTGATATCAAGCCAGGAGAAACAATCCAGATAGAGGTATCTTGCAAGCCTAAAGTAAGCGGCGTTCTCAACGAGAAGCGTCCTGCTGACTCCGAAGACAACCCTGTAAAGCGACACTTCGAATGGTTCGAACAAGTTCCTAGGGTTTCAAGTGACAACTCAGCCATCTGTAATGCTACCGCTCAGTCTCTAACTGATTTAGAGTCACTTCGCATTTTCAGCCCGACTGAACCTGACCAACCAGTTATAGCTGCCGGCGCCCCATGGTTTATGACCTTGTTCGGGCGTGATTCGCTACTGACAGCTTGGATGTCAATGATTGTTGACCCCAACTTAGCTGCAGGTGTTCTACAAACTCTCGCCAAATTCCAGGGCAAAGAAGACAACCCGGATCGTGAAGAGCAACCAGGCAAGATTATGCATGAGGTTCGGTTTGCCGATGCCAAGACAGCTTCGCTCGAAGAGGGCGACTTCTACTACGGTTCAGCTGACGCTACCCCACTATTTGTTATGACACTGGGCGAGCTTGATCGTTGGGGTGAAGCTCCCGAAGTAGTAGAGAAATTGATTCCAGCAGCCGATGCTGCCATCAACTGGCTAATTAATTACGGCGATCTAGACGGCGATGGTTACGTCGAGTATGACAGGTCGTTTGCCAACAGCTTGTTTAATCAAGGCTGGAAAGATTCAGGCGATGGAATTCGATTCGAAAACGGAGACATACCAGAGACTCCAATCGCTCTCTGCGAGATCCAGGCGTATACGTTTGCTGCGTTTAGAGCTCGTGCACGACTAGCCAAGCAGCAGGGTGACGAAGACCTGTGGTACGACTTGGAGAAGCGTGCCGAGGCCCTACGGATCAACTTCAACCGTGACTTTTGGCTAGAAGACAAAGGCTACTTTGCTGTCGGATTGGACAAGGACAAGAAGCCAATAGATTCTGTAACTTCAAACATGGGTCACTGTCTATGGACTGGGATCGTTGAGATCGATAAAGCTCAGAAGGTTGCTCAGAAATTGATGAGTGAAGAAATGTTCACGGGTTGGGGTATTCGAACGATGTCTTCTGAGACCACTGGCTACAACCCGACCGGGTACCATACTGGCTCTGTTTGGCCTCACGACACTGCTATCGTCGCCGCTGGGTTAATGCGTTATGGCTTTGTCGATGAGTCTCTCAAGGTAATGAACTCGCTGTTGGATCTCGCTACCCACTTCGATTACCGACTTCCAGAGCTCCTCGGCGGATTTGATCGATCGGAATTCGGTAGCCCGATCCCTTACCCAACCTCTTGTTCACCTCAGGCTTGGGCTGCGGCATCAACCCTAATGATTCTACGCTGGATTCTTCGCATGGATCCATGGTGTCCTGAAGGTCGCATCTGGCTTGATCCTGTTCTACCTGAAGGCGTGACAAGACTACGTGTCGAGAATATAAGGATCGCCGGCCACCAAGTCACAGTTCATATCCATGGAGACGAAGTAGATGTGATCGGACTTCCTAAACACATCACTTGGAAACGTGGACTTAGAACAATTGAGCCTCGAGAGAAGTGGTCAATCCTTAAGCCAGCTGGCTACAAGGCAACTACATCCGCCTAAGTTCTAGCTATCGAACTGGTGCATTCCACCAGGAAGCTGGCTTACTAGATCCAAATAGTCTTCAGCTAGAGTCGGGACTTCAGGAACAGTTGGAACCTCCCATGGTTCTCTATAGAAGACCTTCGATATTCCTGAGGCAACAATCAACTTTAGACAAGTTAAGCAAGGTTGATAGGTCGAATACAAATCGCAACCGCCAATAGCTATGCCTTCACGAGCCGCTGTCACAATTGTGGACTGTTCAGCATGCACGCAACTACAAATATCATGCCCACGCCCATGAGCAAACAGATCGGTGGCCACACAACGAGGACAGCCGCCGTCTGAGCATTTGACTCCCCCTGGACGCCCGTTAAAACCTCGGATGATTATCTCATCACCTCGGGCTACTACGCACCCAACAGTCTTCTTTGCACAGGAACCAGCAGCAGCTGTCTCGTCGACAGCATCAATAATTGATTGATTCACCTAGCAGGTCCTTCGTTTCGGAGATCTAAGGTCGTTGGGAATGCGCTGCTGTCGGTATCAATTAAAACAGTTGAGGTAGCAGGCTCCACTAGTTGCAACAGCGGGCCTTCAATTTCAACTTCTGAGCGTAATGTCCCCGCTACTAAGCCAGTAACAGGACTTACGGTTTCGACCTCACCGAAAGCGTGCTGGGGCATGACCAACGAAGACTCAAACCTAGAGCTTCGTCGCGACTCGGCCTCTGAACCATTTCTTGGTCGGTCTTCGAAGTTTCTACCACCAGGATGGATTACGTGATACTTTGCAGCAGCAACCACTGTTCGAGTTTGACCGTCGAGCAACTCGATCGTGAGCGGCGAATGCACACCAATTGTTGGATGCAGAGCGCTGTAGGGATGCCAAGCCCTGTAGCGTACTCCGGCTACGAACTCATCTTTACGTCCTGTAGATTGCATACCTAGTCCTTGACCATTGATCAGAACCTGATACTTGTCTGAGTTAGGCCCCTTAAGCTTTACCTGCAGACGTTCGATGGACGAATCCACATATCTAGCTGTCGAACCACTGTTGGATTCCTCACCTAAAACCGGCCAAGGCTCAAGAGCTGCCGTTAACTGCAACTCACACGACCCAACTTGAATGGATCCAAGGCTCGGGAAACGGAATCTGAATTGTGGTTCGAACCAAGAAGGATCGATATCAAAGCCAGCTATAGATAACTGTTTACAAACATCTACGAGATCTTCCGCTAAGTAATGTGGGAGCATAAAACGGTCATGTAAATCAGGGCCATGCACTATGAGTGGATGCTCATACGGCTCAAGTGCAAATTTTGCGATACAAGCCCTCACTAGAAGATGATTGAGAGACGCCATCTCATGATGAGGCGGCATCTCAAACGCTCGAAGCTCAACAATTCCAAGCCGGCCCGTAGCCGAATCAGGATTGAAGAGCTTATCGATACATATTTCGGCCCGGTGCGTGTTACCTGTCACGTCAGTCAGCAAGTGACGCAACGCTCGATCAGCCAACCATGGCGGCACAACTTTAGCTTTCTCGATTTCTCCAAGCGCAATCTCTAATTCCTTGATGCAATCGAACCTCGCCTCGTCCGATCTGGGAGCTTGCGAGGTTGGACCAATGAATAGCCCTGCAAACGCATATGACAAACTTGGATGATTTTGCCAGAAACGAATAAGACTAGAAAGCAGCTTTGGGTTCTTTAGGAAAACACTTTCTGATGGAGTCGGTCCACCAATTGTGATGTGACTCCCTCCGCCTGTGCCCACATGACGTCCATCTGTTTGGAACTTCTCAGCGGCCAAACCACAAGATTCTGCTTCTGCATACACAACTCTATTGATCGTAGTTAACTCGCCAAAGGAAGCAGCCGGCTGAACGTTAACTTCAATTACACCAGGGTCAGGGGTTACAGACAAAGTTTCCACATCGTGGTGTCGCTCGATGGGATAACCCTCGAGAATCAGCTGAACGTTTGCAGCTCTCGCAGCACGTTCGATGACGGAGATTAAATCAAGACTATGTTGCGCTGCATTGAGCGGCGGCAGAAAGACACACAGGTTGCCGTTACGGATTTCTACGCAGAGCGCTTTCCTAATGACTACCGGATCAGCATCGATTACGCTTTGAAGCTTATGCGAAGTATGCAAGGGCCTTTGTGGTGCTGATGGATCTGGATCTTGTTCTGGCGATAGTTTACTTTCGGGCGACTGAGGTAACGAAGCCAGTGGAAGTCTCATACCTGCTGGGGAGTCTCCAGCTAGCAGGTACGCTCGTTGTCGACGCAGCGGCCAGTCACTGGTAAGCCAGGTTTCTGAGTTAGTTGGCCGGTCAAGGGGAATTAAATAACCGGCAGGTTGAGCCAGATCCTCAATATTGCGGGCAAACTCCCTACGGGTCTCTTCATTGTCTAATTCTTCATCCGTGGGTTCGACGAAATCTACTGGCAGCTGCGATTCTTCCCAAATCCCAAATATTGGATCTTCAAAAAGTGGGACAACGTAGCTAGATTCGATACCAAGTTCTTCTGCCACTAATGCTGCGAAACGATCAGCAGCATCATTGTCATAACCGCAGCTTGCTTCCGGTTTCGCTAACAGGCTGTTGTCTGACCAAATTGGCACTCCGTCTTTGCGCCATGAAACCCTTTTCTCCCAACGCGGTAGTGGCTCTCCTGGGTACCACTTACCTTGCGAATGTTGAACCAGCGCCCCCGCCCCAAAGCGTGCCGCCAATTTTTCGGCCAGGCGACTAGCTAAGTGTTGCTTGTGCTCAGAATCAGCCTCAGTATTCCATTCCGGCGCATCAACCGATTCAGCCGCAACAAACGTTGGCTCACCGCCTGATGTAAGTTCAATCCCTTGACCGACGAGCGTTTCGTCTACCTTCTTACCAACTTCAGACATCTGAACCAGCTGGGAATCGGTAAATGGCTCTTCTAATGCGACAAAGTCACCAACACGAGTGATCTCAGCTTCAAACTCGAAAGAGGCCACCTCGCTAGCTGTTCCCGAGATTGGGGCAGCACTCTGCGGTTCTGGCGTGGCAGCAAGTGGGATATGGCCAACTCCAGCAGCCAACCCTGACGTTGGGTCAAGGCCGACCCAACCTGCTCCTGGTAGAAAGACTTCAGCCCATGCATGTAGATCTGTGAAGTCTTCTTCTACTCCGTTGGGGGCTTTCTGTTCTTCTTCATCAGAGCTCTTCAGTTGGATCAAGTAACCAGAGACAAAGCGAGCGGCTAGACCAAGTTCTCTTAGAGCTTCCACCATTAACCATGCTGAGTCTCGACAAGATCCGGTGCCTTGAGAAAAAGTTGTGTTGGGAGTCTGCGTTCCGGGTTCCATTCTCACTTGGTAGTCGATCAGTGTTGAGATCTGGTACGCAAACCCTGTCAGATAACCAACAGTTGATTCTTGCTTAGGAGCATTTTCTCGAATCCACGACTTCAGCTCTGCAGACAGTTCCGACACTGGTTTCAGATAAGGGGCAAGCTCACGCTGCTCAGTCGGAGAATAACTAAATGGAACTTCTTCTACATGCGGCTCGAGAAAGAAGTCAAATGGATTGATTGGAGCCATCTCAGCAATTAGCTCTACTTCGATACTCAACTCGGTGACTTCGTCTGGAAAAACCACCCTTGCTAAGTGATTGCCGAAGGGGTCTTGTTGCCAGTTTACGAAATGGCCTGATGGCGTAACTTTTAAGCGGTAGCTACTAATAGGTGTGCGCCCATGTGAAGCAGGCCTCAATCTGACTATGTGAGGGGCTAGCTTGGCAGGTTTCTCAAAGCGATATCGAGTTGTGTGCGTTAGAGATACAATT
Organism: uncultured Acidimicrobiales bacterium; assembly: GCA_938028175.1. GTDB lineage: Bacteria > Actinomycetota > Acidimicrobiia > Acidimicrobiales > SZUA-35 > JAHDDW01. The sequence continues at coordinate 848 of CALJAE010000010.1, read as the reverse complement.
TGGCCCATAAATGGCTAACTTTTTCTGACTATCGCTACCTGCGAGCACTTAAGAGATTAGCTAAATTAGCGACTAAAGCTGAGGATGGTGGTTACTAGAAAACGCTAAGGCCAGAACGTTTGACAAATGATGCCAAAGCAGCCCTACCTGCTAGTGAATTACCGGTCTCATCCAGACCAGGTGACCATACACAAACCGATGTGACATCTGGAACTATTCCTACAATTCCGCCGCCAACACCAGACTTACATGGCAAGCCAATCTCGTATGCAAAGGCTCCTGCAGCATCATAGGTCCCGGCCATAAGCATCAAAGAGTTGATTCGTCTTGTCTGTTCACGGTTCAGAAGTTGTTTCCCGGTTCCTGGGTCTTTCCCGTCGTTTGCTAAATAACGGGTTGCTGCAGCTAGCTCAGTCGTTGACATGGCGATCCCACAAAGACGGAAGTAAACGTCTAGCGCAACATCGACTTCGTTATGTAAGTTGTCATAGCTCTTTAGAAGGTGGGCTAACGATCGATTCTTAAATCCGGTTGCGGCTTCGCTTTCAGCGACTTCGTTGTCAACGCTAATTTCAGAACCCGCAAGTTCGCTCAACATCTCACAAACAACGTCAACTGGGTCTTGGCCCAGAGTCTCTATTAACAGATCAGCCACAACAATGGCACCAGCGTTGATGAATGGGTTTCGGGGTATGCCATTCTCACGCTCCAGCAGGACAACCGAGTTGAATGGATCTCCCGATGGCTCCCGCCAGACTCTTTCCCAAAGATCTGGTCCTGGAAAGTGAGAAAGGGCGACGGTCAAAGAAAATAGCTTTGAAATCGATTGGATTGAAAAACGTTCTTGG
>CALJAE010000009.1 GCA_938028175.1 uncultured Acidimicrobiales bacterium | reverse complement strand
AATAAATACCCACTTGCTCGATCGTGCCATTGCTCACGAAAAATGAGTGGGTAAGAACTTCCAGTCAGAAGAAGTAGGAAACGAAAATGAGCGTTGGCAGACTTTAGATCTGTCAACGCTCATTTCGAGTGGTCGGGACCGGCGTCGATCCGGTGACCTAACGCTTTTCAGGCGTCCGCTCTGCCAACTGAGCTACCCGACCTCCCCTTGACTATCTTTGTAACCCAGCCCGAGGGCTGAGAAACAAAGGGCCAATGAGCGGTCCCGACGAGATTTGAACTCGCGACCTCCGCCTTGACAGGGCGGCGTTCTAACCAAACTGAACCACGGGACCATAAAATTATCGAGTACCCCCAACGGGATTTGAACCCGTGTTACCTGCGTGAAAGGCAGGCGTCCTAGGCCGCTGGACGATGGGGGCCAGCAATAATTAGGCTTAGTCAATGTAGCAGGTAATTCGTGAACTAGCACCTCTATTAGCACCGTCTTAATGGACAGACTTTTGCTCGGCTTGGTAGGCTCAATCTATGACTCTCCCTAATTCGGCTCCAACTGAAGGACTTGGCTGTTTACACCTATTTTTCAAGGCTAATTCGCAAGCTACGGCAGCTGACTTTGCCTCTGTTGTAGATAAGTTCACTTCCAAAGACGACTGTCAGTCAGTGACAGCCACCATTCTGGGCCACAAAGCAGATCTGAGTGTTATGGCTCTCGCTCGGGACCTTAATGAGCTACGAGAGTTGCAGTCGGATCTAGCAAAGATTGGGTTGGACCCAGTAGACAGCTATGTTTCGATTACCGAAGTCAGCGAATACGCAGCCGGCGTGCCAGACGAAATGAAACAAGCCAGGCTTTATCCAAATCTACCACCCGAAGGTATGAATTCTTATTGTTTCTACCCAATGAGTAAGCGCAGGAATCCTGGTCAGAACTGGTACGAAACAGATTTCGAGACTCGCAAAGAGCTGATGATGGGCCACGGTAAGTCTGGCAAAGAATTCCGAGGAAGAATCGTTCAGCTAATCACTGGATCAACTGGGCTAGATGAATACGAATGGGGAGTTACTTTGTTCGGAAAGCATCCGAACGACGTGAAAGACGCTGTCTACACCATGAGGTTCGATGAAGCCTCAGCCAAGTATGCAGAATTCGGAGACTTCTTTGTCGGTACTGTCGGAAGTGCTGCAGATGTTGCGGTTGTCGCTGGAATGGCCGAATAATGACGACCGACGAGACGACTGATGAGAACGTTGACGAGAATACTAAAGGTACGCCTGAGGACGTTACCAAAGAGTCTGCGCCCGCTGTAGAACCGACTATCGAGGTTGCTGAAACTACGGAAGAGCAGGCTCCTCCCGCTGAGCCTGTTGTCGAGGTTGTGTCTCAGAGTGCCGAAGAGCCTGGTGAGAAAACAGAACCTGAGCCCCAGAAAATGGACCAGGAGAAACCAGCCGTAGGCGATTCGGGAGAGCCTCAAACTGCCACAGTCGAAGCTAAGCCAGTCAAGTCAGATATCGGCTCGGTTATCGAAGGTGTGGTGACAGCTGTTTCTCAGCAGTCAGTCGAGTTAGATCTAGATGACGGACGTCCTGCAATAATCGAGCGAAGCGAGTTTGGTCTACACAATGAACGACCAGACGACATTGTCTCAGTTGGTGACAAGTGCTTTGGTGTAGAACTCGATAGAGAACACCTATCGAAACGAGTTGTGCTTTCGAGAGCTTGGGCGCTAAAAGAACAAGCTTGGCAAAAGGCCGAAGAGCTACTTGAGTCCAAAGAGTTAACTAAAGGCCTAGTGACTCGTACCCGTGGAGGTGGCCTGGAGGTAGACCTGGGAGTGCCAGCTTTTCTTCCTCAATCTCACCTATCTTTAGAGCCAGTAACAGACCTAGAGGGCTACATCGGTCAGCTAATTGAGTTCAAAGTTATTGAGGTCAACAGAGACAAACAAAAGCTGATTGTTTCTCGTCGTTCAATACTTAATGCACAGAAACGCAAAGAGCTTGCAGAGGCGTTCTCGAATCTAAAGGTCGGATCTGTTCATAAAGGAACTGTCGATTCGATAGCGGACTACGGAGTGTTTGTGAAGATTGGGGACCTCACTGGCCTGGTCCATCAAACAGAGTGGGATTGGGTCCAACCTAAAAAGTTAAGCAAAGTGACAAGTGTTGGCGAGCAGGTCGAAGTCAGAATAGAAAAAGTTAACAAGAAGAAGCGCCAGATTTCGCTGTCTGCAAAGGCCTGCAGGCCCGATCCATGGTCTGAACTAGAAATTGGCTCTGTCCATACCGGTACCGTGAGTCGTCTCGTTGATTATGGCGCTTTCGTCGATGTTGAGTCACTTCATGGTCTAGTTCATATCTCAGAGTTGAGCGAGTATCGAGTGTCGCACCCTTCTGAAGTTGTAATGCCGGGCGAAACGGTGTCGGTCAAACTGATAGAGATAGACCCAAAGAAGCGTCGGGTTAGTTTCTCGATTCGTCAGGCCAATGAATTCCACGGCTAACCCTGAGCGCACCTTAGCTTTCATTCCAGACCTTATGGATTGGTCAAAGGTTTCTGCTATCCCGGGACTAGCTAGGACTAAGGATCTTGGGTCGGTAGATCTTCAAGATGTCACAACGCTAGTAGTTGATTTGGACAAAGCTGAATTGGCTCATCTGGCTGAAATCGTTAGTGGTGAGCAGCGCAACGATCTAGAACTGATTGGTTTTTGTTCTCATGTGAATACTGAATTGAAATCTGCCGCCGAAGACCTTGGTTTTAGAGTGTTAGCCAGAAGCAGGTTTTTTGGTGATCCAGCTCAGTTCATTTGCTAACCTCAAGGCACAGTGACTGTAGAAGCTAAGCGCCAAACTTATATCTATGACTCTATTCCTGCGTCGGTAACGGGCAGCGAATTCACGCTGGCCTATTCAGATTTGATCGATGAGTATTTGTCGGGTTTGTTTGTAGATGCATTTGAGTCTGTCGGAGTTAATCCTGCAAATGTGGCTTTACTTGCCGTTGGTGGATACGGTCGCCGCGAACTTTGTCCTCACAGCGATATAGACGTGCTCTTAGTTCATAACGGGATAGAAGAGATAGACAAGTTTTGTGAAAAACTTTGGTATCCAATTTGGGATGAAGGTTTAAGCCTCGGGCACTCAGTTGTTACTCCCGATCAGTTAGAAGAATTGATCAGAGACAACTTCGAGTGGTCCACTTCGATCCTTGATGCTCACCTTGTTACCGGTAGCAGCGAGCTAGCCGATAAGGCCAAAGCTATTGGTGTTGCTTGGTGGGAGAGCGACTCTGAATCTAAGTTGAGTCAACTTCAGAAAGCGATGAAAGATCGCCAACGTGAGTTTGGTGACGCAGCGTTTCAGATCGAACCTGATCTTAAGAATGGTCGAGGTGGCTTGCGTGATGTGCACGCTATGCGCTGGGCTGAAAAGACTCAGCCGGGTTTTGCGGCTGACCACATAGTTCAACTGGCAAAAGAGTGGGAACTACTTCTCAGTGCGAGAGTTGAGCTCCATAGAGCCACTCGCTCTTCAACTAATAAGCTAACTTTTGATCGGCAAGATGATATTTACCCCCACCTTTGGGCTAAATCTGCCGGTATTTTGATGCGCCGCTTGGCTAAGGCGGCTCGCCGAGTTGGCTGGCATTCAGATGATGCTTGGCGTCGCTGGAAAGCTGGCCGTGAGGACGCCTGCCAGCGGGTAGAGATCGGGCCCGATGACTGGGAGTTCGAGTGTGTTGATGGGACGCTTGCAATTAAAGACGAAGTAGACCTGTCGGAACCACCGTGTCTATTACTCAAGTTGGCAGCGCTGGCCGCTGTAAACGAGATGCCGATGAACCGTGACACGTTACAGCGGCTGTCAGATAGCGAGCTAGAGTTGGTGACTCCTTGGGACGACGAAGACAGGTCTCAATTTGTTGATTTGTTCTCTGCAGGTGCTGCAACGATTCGTGTGGTCGAAGACTTAGACCAGTTCGGTTTGATGGAAGCTATTTTCCCTGAGTGGGTAAACGTAAGCTGTAAACCGCAGCGTAACGCCTTGCATACCTACACTGTGGACCGCCACCTTTGTGAAGCAGCAGCTCAGGCAGCAGACATCCATAAAAACTCTCATCCTGGGCGAGTCAAGAAACTTAAACGCAAAGATCTATTGGTCGTTGGTGCGTTGCTTCATGATATTGGTAAAGGGTTTTCCGGTGACCATACCGAGGTAGGTATCGAAGTTATTGGCAAGGTTGCCGAACGTATGGGCTTCGACGAAGATGACGTAGATGTTCTGGCTGCTTTGTGTGAACATCATCTTTTGTTGCCCGATGTGGCGACTCGTAGAGATTTAACCGATCCGTCTACTGCTGCACTGGTAGCTGGAGCTGTTGAGAATGTTGAGTTCTTACATCTATTACATGCCGTGACCGAGGCGGATGCAATATCGACTGGCCCATCTGCTTGGGGTTCTTGGAAAGCCGACTTAGTCGAACAACTTGTTCATAGGACAGAGAAAGTACTTGTCTCTGAAGAATATGAAACCTCAGAATCCGATGAGTTCCCTGACATGGCTTTGCTTACCAAGATGCGTGCTGGGGAGACATTTATTAAGGGCAGGAAAGAAACGTTGACGGTCGTCCAACTGAACAAGCCGTCTTTGTTCTCTTTAATTGCGGGTGCGCTGGCTGTGCGTGGGCTACCAATACTTCGAGCATCGGTAGCGTCGGTACTTACTGACAACTCGCGTAGCGAGAGTGTCGAGGTAGCTTATGCCTGCCGATTTGTTGTGCAGCGTCCAGGTTGGGGCGAGATCGATTGGGAAGCAGTTTCTGCATTGGCATCGCAAGCAATTGATGGCCAGCTTGCAATCAGCCCAAGACTTGTAGCGAAGAAGCAGGAGCTAAGTAAGCGACGACAACGAATTTCTGCGGAGCCGCCGCGCAGAAGCGTCGAGGTTGACAATGTTGGTTCAGAAACAGCGACCATATTTGAGATTCATTCAAGATCGATTCTGGGTTTGTTGTATTCGTTAACATCTGGGTTGAGAGATCTTGACATTGCCCTCATTCACGCACAGGTTCAGACCTTCGGCCCACAAATGGTGACCACCTTCTATGTATCAAACAAAGAGGGCTACAAGATCGTCGACGAGAAACACATTTCAGAGATCAAGCTGGCAATAAACCATATCCTCAGCCGAGTAGTTGACTAAGTCTTGGTTTGCTAGTCGGTGACTGGCCGCAGTATGATTCGAAAATATTCTTCGAATCATTTGCTAGCGGTTGGCGATCTAGTGTGAGTTTAGCTGTTTAGCTTTCATTGGTAGACTGAACCATGGCATCAATTACATCGATTAACCCTTCTGACTATCAAGTGATTGGGGAGGAGCGCTTGGCGTTTCCTGTGCCACTTCCACTATTCGCTGGGTGGCTACCTAAGAGGCTATAAAACGCATCAGCAGCCAAATGAGCGTCTTTAGTTGCGTTGGCTGTCGAACCTGTAGCTTTCTTGTTTAGGTTCGCCAGCCGGCTAACTTCTCGATCGATTCGGTTAGCTATTCGCTCATAGCGTTCGGGGTCTAGCTTGGCGTGAATGTGGCCCATCCCTGTGGTGCTATTAAGCCAGTGTTTAACGTTTGATCTGGCACGCTTGCGTTTGGTGTCTTCTAGCAGGCTGCTGGTCGTGGTGGTTATATGGTAGGAGAGTGCTTTTTCGAACTGTTCTGGTGCCAGTTGTTTGGCTTTAGAGACAATTAGGGATTCGTCTAGTTGTTCGAGCTGTTCTTCTTTTAGTCGGGCAATGTGCTTGGTGGCAGCATCAAAGTTGGATGATGGGATGTGACTTAAGTTCTTATTGAGCGAGGGTAGTTGTTCTAATAACTTTGCTTTGTTTGCTTCATGTTTAACTTCGCTCCGACTCATTGTCCCGTTGTCAAACAGATTTTTGACTGCTCGTTCTTTGAAGCCAGGGTCAGTTGGCTTGGATTGAGAGCGACTCACTTGAAGGGCGGCTTGTGAACGTAGCGAGCCAAGCATTTCTATCAGGCGAGAAGTCTGTGCGACCAGTTGAGTTGCCTCCGCTGAAGCCAACTTGTCGACAGGGACTGACTTAATCGAGGTAACCAAGTTATCGGCAGCGTTGGCAAATTTGCTTGGACGGAGGTCGCCGTGTTTCATGTAACCAGACTCTCACATGGGTCTGACATTTAGGTCCTGTTTCTAGGGCGTTAAGGAGAATATTTCAAAGCCAGATCACTAACTACCTTTGACTACTCCTAACTCGTTTGACTACTCTAAATTAGGTTGCGGATGTGTTACGAAATAGTGATTCAATTTAGTGTTGGCTGTTCAGCCTAGTTGCGGGTGAAGTATTCGTTGTTGTCGGGGTAGGCGTAGTCTTAGGGCTATAAAAGTCACTAGAATCGCTATCATGAAAAGGATCCAACACGATGTGCCTGAGTTAGGTCAGCGTCCGGCTGAATGCATGCAGACCGCAGCAACTTCGCTGTTGAGAGCCGTTGGTCTTGATATTACAATCGACGAAGTGTTGGCACAAGTGCCGGTCTATATTGACGAAAAGGGTGAGAAGATCGGGACTTCTCCTGGTCACCTAGCCTCTTTTTTGGGCCAACAAAGTCTTAGTCCGACTGTTTATAGCTTTGATACTGAATTGTTTGACCGCAGTTGGGATTCGTTTACGCCGAAGCAAGTAGTTTCAAGCTTGAAAGATCGCTTGCCGAACATCCCTGATCATTCTTGGCTCTCAAAGTATGCCCATATTCTGGTTGATGGTTGGGAGTTGTTTGTTAGCTCCGGGGGTAAGTTCAGATTGGTTCCCTTGTCTAACGATTTAATCATGAGGGAACTCTCGAACGGCCCCTTATATGTGATGCTAAATTCGACTTATCTCAACGGAGTCTCTAGGCAGCGTTTTGATGTTGACGAAGAAAGATTTTTAGATGATTCATCAGCTGGGAGATCTTTGACACATTCGATTGTTCTGTCTGGGTTTAATGGATCTGACTATATTGTCGTTGATCCAGATCCTCCCGCAGGGGAAAAGGTTACAAGAAAAGTCTCGCCTGATCACCTTCTCTGTTCAATTATGGCAGCACAGACTGAATCCGATAATTTGTTTATCTCTGTCGGTTAGTACTGATGCTCCCATCTTGAGAC
>CALJAE010000008.1 GCA_938028175.1 uncultured Acidimicrobiales bacterium | reverse complement strand
CCTTGACCATTCTTTTGTGCAACTAATTTTGAAAGACTCATTCGAAACCTCTATTGGTTTTATATGCATCTCCAATCGGCCAAAGCACGACAAAGATTAGAACTATCTAACGTTTAATTCGAACTAGTTGAACGGTTTTACCAGCGAGCGATCTGACTAAAGTTCGGCTCAGATCAGCGAACTACTAGCCTTTACTAAACCATCCAGATTTAGCTGGCTGTGGTGCCTCAGCAAGATGTTCTCGCCCAGATAGCGCCATAGCCAAACCTCTAATTACATCAGATGCCCCACCCTTTGCCTTCGTTTCTAGATACGGAACACCCTGATTTCCAGCTATGGGAATAGCCCGGTCAACAGGTATTGTCAATGAAACCGGTCGAGCTAAAGCAACTTCAACATTTTCAACACCCATTCCTGATTTAGGGTCGTCTTTGTTCAAGATAAAGTGTCTACGGTGGTCAACCAGACCAACCTGATCAAAGCCCTCAATATGGCGCTGAAGTATTCTCAAGCCACCGATTTCTGGGGTAATCACGCTTACAAGCTCGGTACAAGCCTGAACCGCTGCGATGGTGGCGTCACTTGAACCAGGACCAGTGTCAAGAACAACGTACTTAAACGATTCAGCTAGCGTCTCTAACATCGCCTCAGTAGCCTCATCGTCTACTCGGTTGATTTCATCAAAGCTATTTGGAGCCGGCAGAACACTAAATCCTGCTGGGTGTGTACTAAGACTCAATTTTAGAGCTGTTGGATCTTGCATCCCTTGCTGTGTAGCTACAGTTCCAACAGTTGCAGATGATTCGATCTGCAAAAGGTGACCTACTTCGCCACCCACTAAGTCAAGATCGACTAGAACTACTTCGTTAGGCGCAATCTGAGCAAGCTGATAAGCGACATTAACCGCTAATGTAGTTTTACCTGTTCCACCCTTAGGCCCAAAGAAACAAATTACATTACTGTTCGATTCTTCAGCCGGAGCTCCACCCGCTCTTAGATTATTTTCTAGTAGACGATGGGCATCAGCTAGCAGGGTTAGAGACCGATCAAGCTCAGAAAGACCTTCTTCTTCTGAGACAACGTCTCTAAATCCAGCCTTCATTGCCAAAGGCAAAAATTCAGAGTCATAGTCACCATAGGCCACAGTCTCGATCTCAGGGTTAGACTCTCGCAGTTTCGAGCTAACGGCAATGGCTGCCTCTTCCGAAATGTCCGGGCCAATAACCAAGATCGATGGATGGTCTTTTGCTATCTTTCCAACAATGTCTGTTATCTCATCATTGTCGTAGTCGATGTCAGCGGCTTCAACTTCGAACCGTTTATTAGGTTGAAAGTCTTCAACGAATTCTTCTTGTGATAATACTGTTACCTTCATAATTACTCCTATCACTACCCTGCTTCAGCATCATCGGCTGGAGCATCTGCTGGTTCTTCGGCGGTTTCTGTGTCTGTCGCTGCTACCTGATCTGGAGCGTCAGATGCTTCAAGTCGGTCAACTTGATCTTCACTAAGGACACCCTCACCGAAAAGATTCCCAAAAGAAATTGGTTCATCTGGTGTTTCGATTGGCAATGTTGACTCTCGGACTATCCACAAAGACGCTTGCTCATTAGCAAAAATCAAACGTTGGGCATTCTCTGGAGTCAACCCCACGGTAATGAACAAGTTTCCAGCAGCGATGTCCTGTGAACGAGTAGTATCGGCAACGCCCTCTTCGGTCAACGTTGGGGCTTGACCACCCTGAACATTAATTACAAATACGTCACGAAGGATAAACCTAGTAAATGTTTCTTCACCTAAGCCGTCTGCCGCAGGGGCAGTAGCGGTAGCGGCAATAGCGATATTCTCTGTCGGCTGAATCACACCGCCGACGGCTCGATCAGCGGCAATCGAAAATGTAACTTCAAATAGATCTTCTGGCACCTGTACACCTTGGGCTCCACCGGTTAACCGCACATCAGAGTCAGTGAATCTACCTTCGAGGATTTGTTCCCCTGCTACGATTCGCTCAAAAGTGATTTGATTGCCAAGCTGAGTGATGTCAGTAACAGCTGTAAGAACTCGATTTTCCAGAGGCACCTGCCGGGTCTCTACAAAGTTTTGCAACTCTGTTGCTGAAGTTCCAATTGGAATATCTTGAGTGGCTACAAACACTTCAGTTAGTTGCAGCCCTGCCGTGGCTTGTTCGGCTCTGTTATTAACGAAGTTAGAAAGTATAAAAACTCCAGCGCCAGCTAGTATCAAACCGAGCACACTTGCGATGATTCGTTTGGTTTTCGTATCCATTAGTACCTCTGATAACCAGAAATCGTGTCGCCACATTCGGGCGGTCTTAGATCTATACGGCATCAATGAGCTAATTATTAGTCAAATCTAGGTTTTTATTGCCTGGTTAAGAGGCTTAATAAAATGGCTATGCGCAGCCAATCCCAAACCAAACAGGAATATCTCTAGGAGTGCCAGCGACTGCGGTTTTGCCGTTGATATTCATCTCTACGGAGCCTCCACCATCAAATTTGATCAAATTTGTGTAACCCTGAGCTCTAACCCATGCCATTAGCTGCGTTACGTTCATTGCTGTGGTTGCTCCGAATGTCAAGGTTCCGTCTGGCTTGGTAGCAATGAACGGATGCCTCAGCGTGCCGTGGGTGTAGTCCTGAAGAACTTGAGGGGTTAGATTACTAGAAGTTTCTCCATCAAGAATTAGCGAAGTTCCCGATACCGCCCAGTTCCATCCGTGGATTGGCGATGAATAGTAGTCCCCGTGTTGATGAAGTGAAACTCCAGGCTTAGTGAAAATATTAGCGGTCTGTTTGGTCTTTGCGTAGTCATCGATCACCCCTGCCCCAAGAGGATTACCCGACCAAGGCCTTTCACCGAATACTCCCCTGTCAGTGCGCTCCTGTGAGTTCACAAACTGTCCGTTCACAACCGCTAACCCGACCGGTCCACCAGTATTTGGATCTAACCAATTGGCGTTTATTGAAGCGACCGAGCAACGTTGGGTCGAAGCTCCGATTTCAACATTCCTATAGTTGACATCTATTGCTTTGCCACCCGGGATAGCTCGTACTTTGTAGGTGTCAGCGCCAGGCTTAATGTTGCATCCAGGTGCACTTTTTACGGGGTGCTTACCAACTAGCTCTGGTTGCTGAACCCAGTACAGAGCAACTTTGTCTCGACCAATATCAGAAACAATATCTTTCCAATAGTTGAGACCGCTTTGCTCAGGAGCTCTTCTCAATAGATTTCTGTATAGAGACTGCTCGACGTAGTCCTTGGCATTAGTACCTCGCCAGCGCTTCTGAAACTCATCGGACTGAGACATCCAGAAAGCGACAGTTTCTAGATCTGAGTCCTCATAAATCCCGCCCCAATATCTAAGGCCAGAAGAGTCTGGGAGTCGGTTGAAATATGCCCGATACAAGCGAACAATTGATGGGCCATCTTCACCACAGATAGTAGCGGTTGAAGTCGCTCTAGAACCAGCAGAAGCTGGCGAGGCTCCTGGCCCCCAAAGACCTACGAAAAGGCCCATCAGTAGTGCTACAAATACTGCTGAAGCGCCAGTTAATAAGCTCCCACCAATATTGGTTTGCAATCTCGAGCCTGAGCACTTAGGCCCCTTTGCTTGACTATCTCGCGACTTTTCGACCAAGTTCTCTCCCCCGATAAAGCTTCGGCAGTTTCGCGTAAATACCTGACGCAAATAGACCAAATAAACCACTTAGGGGGCTGAAACACCCAAAAATGATGAATTCCCTAAGGTTTTTTTAAATCGGGAATGAATCCGGGAACCTGCATGGGAATAGGCAAGGGAACAGCGGTGACAAAGTTGTTTCATGTTCAAAGAAATTACAAAACAAATGAAAGTACAAACATCTGACATAAGGGGCCGACGTGTCTATCGAAAGTGGATCAAACAAGAACCAGAGTTAATGGACTGGACAATGACTGAATTGTCACT
>CALJAE010000007.1 GCA_938028175.1 uncultured Acidimicrobiales bacterium | reverse complement strand
GGATCGGCTTCGAGCCTTGCTCTTTCTACCTTCAAACGGTTTACGATTGTTTCATAGGCAAGTCTTGCATCTGCAGCTGCATCGACCTTTTCTCTAGGCGCAGTCGGGTTGAGACGGAAGATCTTGTACTCAGTTGGTGATTCAACCCGAACCTTGTCAAGCATCGCTTGTAGTTGAGCAGTCTCTTCTTCAGTTAGCTGGTTGCGCCACTTCCCTTTTCTAGAAAGATCCGAAGAAGGATCAGAAAGAGTTTCTAGAAGCTGCTCTTCTTCGTAAGACAACAGTACTGGCTTAGCGTCGGCCGAGGCCTGCTCCATAGCATCTCTTGCAGCTGAGCGTTCTTCAGTAAGCTTCTCAATCATCTCATGCTGAGCTTTAAGACTTTCCTGCTGCTCTTCTTTTTTCTTGTTAAGAACCTTAAAATCTTCAATTAGCTCTGGGACACCTGAAGGAATGTTTTGAACCGTCTGCGGTAACTTGTCGGCCTCAAGATAGAAACGTTGAACTCGAGCCAGACGTCTTTCGGGTGAAGATAGTTCGGCTAGAGCCCCTTCTGAACCTTCAGCCAGCCCAAGGCGTTGCCTTAGTGTGAATAGATCAGCTTTAGCTTCGTGATCTAAGTCCGCACGAATCTCTTCGAGCTTGATCGCTGCTACTTCTTGCTTAGTCGCTAATAGCGCTAACTCACGTTCCAATAGTGAGTCTGTGTTGTGACCTTGACCGACGTATAGAACTACGTCTGCATTCGTCCCGTAGTCACTTAGCTGATGTTCAGAAACACCATCAAGGGAAACCAAGATCCCGCCATGTTCAACTAGTCCTGTAACGCTGGCAACTGACCCCGATCCTATCGAGCGAATCGAACGGGCAAGCTTCAGCAGCCGATCAAGCTCAGCACCCGAAACAACTGTAACTTTGGGGTGCAGCTCGTAAGAGTCAAATTCATCTAGGAAATCTAAGCGCAGTAACCTCATAGCTAGCTCATCGACAGTAAAACCTGGCTACTTTCGCTTTTTTTTGGATTCTTTTAGCTATTTGATGCTAAACGGGCAGAAAGCCCATCTAAAGCGGAAGAAATGATCTTGTCTTCGGCTCTTCTTTGTATAAAACCGGGTATTTGGACCGATAATTTGACCGAAACTTCATAGTCAACCTGGGTCTCGCCGTCAGCAGTCTTAGTAAACGAATAGCTTCCAGATAGCTCGTCTAAGATATCGCTCTCTACCAGGCTCCAACTGAGCTTGTTTGGGGCCATTTCGTAGTCGTACTCAAGGACATAGCTAGTAGTGCGACCAAACGACTGAGCCGTAAATCTAGCGGTCTTAGCCCTTTCTTGGTCGTCCTTGCTGACTACTTCGACAGCCGAAATACCAGAGACCCACTCGGGATAGCTCTCGATATCAATAACAATCGCAAAACAGTCCTCGGTGTTAGCACCCAGGGTTCGCGTTCTTGATGCACTCTTAGTTTGACTTTCAGATGCCACGGTTAACAGACTAATTCCTAAACTTGATTTGGCCAACTATCTAGCTTCATTTAGTCCGCAATGACATATACATAAACCCATGGTTTAGCCCCAATTCGAAAGGATAGCCTCTAGCTGAGAGGCCTTCTCGTCCCAAGAACTAGATGCCGCCCTATCTAACGATGCCTTTCCAAACCTTGTTCGAAGCTCGGGGCTCTGCACTAGTTTATTAAGCGCAGCTGCAACCTGATCAACATTAGTCGGGTCCGAGACTATTAAGCCAGTCATCCCGTCTTCGACTGCCTCATGTGAACCTCCACTCATCCCAGCGAGTTGTGGAGTTCCAGTCGCCGCTGCTTCAGAAAATACAATCCCAAAACCTTCTTGTTCTAACCCGAACCATCTGTTATGACACAACATGGCTGAAATATCAGCGGCATGATAGAGAGAGACGAGTTCGTCATCGGAGATTCGCCCTAAGAAATTTACCGGCACCTGAAACTTCGAAGCAAGCTTCTCGAGGCGAGATCTATCTCTACCTGAACCAGCAATAACTAACTTTACTGACCCGTCAACCTGGGAGACAGCTTCAATTAATTTGTCGAAACCCTTTCGTTTAACAAGTCGAGATACCCCTACTACAAGGACTTGGGCTTCGGATACTCCAAGCTTCGATCGATATTGCGACCGGGACGTCGGTGCGTTACTAAATCGATTTAGGTCAACTCCCGGCGTCACAACATGTCGCACCCGCTCACCAGCAAACTTTGGACTAATCGATTCGAGGGCGTATGCCGATGACCCAATAACTAGTTCGGCAGACCTCGCAACCCTATCAAACCCAAGTTTGAGACGTGACGGAATAATTGCTTCGGCCCCATGAACTAAGAGGCCATAAGGTAAGCCAACAGATGGTGCAATCATCCCTAACGGCCAAGCTGGATCAAATAGTACATGGCCGATCTCGTTCTCTTCTGCCAAACTACGAATTTCTTTTACAAGCCACGGGTATGGAGCAAGCCAACGATGCTTTGATCTTACGGTCGTAAATTTGCTACCTTTGTCAAAGCCTACATCGCCTTTATACGGTGTTGTATAAACGACAAACGATTCAGGGTCGAGTCGACTCCATAGCTCGAAGAGGTAATTCTGAATGCCTCCCACTTTGGGCGGGAAATCATTAGTCACCAACAAGTGTCTAGGCATCGGCCAACCTCGGATCAACTTCTGCAGACAACTCATAGGCCACTGACTCAACACTTCCATCAAAGGAAGCAGAATCCAGCAAACGATCAAGCCCTAGTCTCTTGGTCGCCCAGACAGCGTGCCCGACGAGCATCGAGTTATCGCTACTAAGATATTTCTCTAGAACTAACGGCGTTCGAATATCTTTCTCGACAGCTGAGTTGCCGAGACATACCAATGCTGTCCTGCGTAGAAAATCTGGGTTTCTTTTAGGGATATACCAAGCTCCAAACTCTTTAAGCAGCTGATCATCATCAACCTGAAGTATCCAGAACAGGTCGGCGGTGTCTCGGTAAGGACTAGGCGAAGTGTTTCCCCCTAGTTGTAGGCCGCTTTCGCTGGGCGGACACACTTCAATGCATTCGTCGCATCCGTAAATGCGAGTCCCCACGGCTTCCCTAAACTCCAGTGGGATTGGGTCAGGACCCTGCACGATCCAGGCCAAACACTTCCTTGCATCAATTACCCCATCATCGACAATTGCATCAGTAGGACACAATTCGATACAACGGCTACAACTACCACAGCCATCTGCAACAGGCTCTGGGTCTACATCGACGAGATCTGCATTAGTTACCACTTCGCCGAGCACGACCCAGCAACCACGCCCTGGGGTCAACAGCTGTGAATTCTTTCCAAACCACCCTAAGCCAGCGGCCCAAGCTACTTCCCTGTCGACTAAGGCATTGCTATCTGACGAAGTAACAGCCTTAAAGCCTTGAGATTTAAGCAATGCTGCAATCTCATCCAAGATTGCTCGCAGGTCAGAATAATAGTCGTGCCTGGCGAATCGACCAACCACACCCTCCCCTTGACCTGGGTAGTCTTCGTAATTCTTGCCGGCTGAGGAAGCATAAGGAAATGTAATAGCCACAATACTCTTAGCGCTCGGCAACATTTGGTAAGGGTCAGTCGAACGCTCAGGGTTGCGATATGTAAACTGCATGCTCGAGGCAAGGCCAAGATCACGGCGCTCCAATAGCGCTTTTCGTGCTCGCTCAAATACTTGGGCCTTAACAAACCCGACCGAATCTGCGCCATTGTCGACAGCAAGCTGCTCTATCTGGGATCGAAGCGCTGTATCCACTAGTCCAAGATACGCCTACCGAAAGCCGATTCGGCCAAAGCTACAGCAAGTTCCGCTGTTTGATTAGCAATATCTAGGATGGGATTAACCTCAGTGAACTCCAAGCTCAACAACTTCTGACTTTCAGCAACTTCTTCCATTAGCAGATGAGACTCTCTAAGGTTAGTTCCGCCTGGCACAGGGGTGCCCACTCCAGGAGCAATTGAAGGGTCACATCCGTCGACATCAAACGACAAATGAAACCCAGCTGAATCGGCCGTCACTAACTCCAACGCCTCGTCGATGCAAGCGCTCATTCCACGAACATCGATCTCTCGCATAGTTATAGCTCGACACCCCGTTGCCTTGATCGTTTCTCGTTCCAAATCGTCCAAATCTCTTATTCCAAATAGAACAGTCTTTGCGGTGTCCACCATTGGTCGGCTAGCACCGAGTTCTGCAAGCGCTTCCGGAGCTTTACCCAAAATTGCAGCCAAAGGCATTCCATGCACATTTCCTGTGGGAGAAGTTGTTGGCGTATTCATGTCCCCATGAGCGTCAAACCACAACAGGCCAAAGGACTGGTTTTTACTTTGCGCAAACTTAGAAACCCCAGCAACCGTCCCACACGCTATGGAATGGTCACCACCCAGCACCAAAGGGGTCTCCCCTGCCTCTAAGGTTTCAGCAACCACATCACACAGCTGAGAGCATGCGGCAACAATATCGTCAAGATGCTTTGCAGCCTGGTCACCCTCGCTCGAAACAGCGAAGTCAACACAGTCGACTGCTCCACCTCTAGTTACCTGATGTCCAAGCGAAGCAAGATTGTCGCTCATTCCAGCTATTCTCATCCCAATCGGACCTGCCCCGGTACCTCTCCGACGACCACCCAGATCTAACCCTGCATCAATAATCTTTATCTGCCTACCCACGAGCGCCCCCACTACTTCCATAGACAAAGCCGAACAAATCCTTCGGATCCGCTGGTTCGGCCAGTAGGTCGATATCAGAGACGAAGCTCGTCTGCGCTAACCGCTCGTACATAAAATTCAGAACCACGAAATCTTCGATAGCGAAACCAACAGAATCAAAAAGGGTAATTTCCGAGCCGCTCGGGCTCTGCATCTCACCACTTATGACTCGCCAAAGTTCAGTAACGTCAGAGTCAGTTGGTAGCTGCTGAATCTCTCCCTCAATTCGGGTCTGAGCTTCAAATTCAACGTAAACATCTGAGCGGTTAACTAGGGCCGCATCTAGTTCAGTTTTCCCAGGACAATCTCCCCCGAGGGCGTTTATGTGATGCGAGGCAACTAGGTCGTCGTCGTGCAATACAACAGCGTTTCGCTTATCAGCTGTGCAAGTCGTAATTACCCCAGCGTCTCTGACCGCTTCAGCGCTTGAGTCAAGCCCACTAACGTTAAGCCCGAGAGCAGAGAGATTCCGCTGCAACTTCTTGACAGCATCCGGATCCGTGTCATGAACCCTAAAGTCTGTGATTCCAAATAGTGCTTTGTGCGCAATCGCTTGGAACTCTGCCTGCGCTCCTGCTCCTATCAAAGCTAACGGGCGATCTAAATGTTGTGGTTTAGACAACCACTTAGTTGCAAGCGCCGCTGTCGCTGCGGTCCGTAGCGCTGTGAGCACGGTCATTTCTGACATGAAGATCGGGTAACCGGTCTCAACATCAGCTATTACTCCAAAGGCAACAACCGTCTGCCTGCCGACTTTCGTATTAATGGGATGCCCATTGACATACTTAAATGCGTAACGCTGATTGTCTTGGGTTGGCATTAGCTCGATCACACCATATGTGGAATGGCTGGCGACCCTCGGGATAAGTTGAAACTCTTCCCAGCGCTTAAATGTTTCTTCGAGCGAAGTCGACAACCCAACTAGTAACTCTCCAAGATCTACAGTGTTGAGGTATTGGCGAAGGTTCTCAACAGAGCAAAAGGCAACCATCAGAACTCCGTCAGGTAACGCGACCCATTTTGGGTCTCGAGGAATGGAGCGAAGCCAATCTCTTCTTGCTTGATGAACCCAGTGTTAGTGAGAGCCCCAGACGCTACCATCTCGACAATCGCTGAAATTGAGGTGGCCGTTGTCCACGCAATAGCGGTTCGGTTTGCACCAAGAATCTCTTTGGGCAGATACGAGCGTACAAACTCATCTCTAAATAGCTTCTTACGCTTTTCGCCCTCGGCTGAAACATGCACCAAGACCACGTCTTCATCGACTGGAGGCTTAGCATGAGTCAGTATTTCACCGGCTAGCTTCCGCTGTTTCCGGAGCAATAACTCATTAAAGAAGAAGTTCATAAGCTCCACGTGTCCCGGGTATCGAATGGTTTTGTAGTCGATGTTATCGATCTTGCCCAAGTAGGTTTCACAGATAGTTCCTAAACCACCCGAAGTGGTAAAAGCCTCTAACTCATTTCCGTTGATAAAGACGGTTTCTTTTCGTTGCATGGAGGAAACCCACTTGTGAATCCCGTCTTCGATAATCTCGCAATCATTGAGGTATTCATTGACCACTCCCTCAGGTGACCAATTAAACGCGTAGCCCAATAGTCCTGTCGGATGTTGAGGTAGAGCCCCCACTCTCATCCAGAGCGACCTACATGTTTCGAAACGGCTTGCTAGATCAGCTCCAACGATCCCAATAAACCCTGGCGCTAAACCGCACTGGGGGGCCATTACCGTTGAAGCAGTTTCGGCTAGTTCACGTATTCTTTGTGTAGTCGGGACGTCCTCAGTTAGATCAAAGTAGTGAGTCTCAGTTTTAGCAGCCACTTCGGCAACAAGAATATTTAGCTGATAAGGCAGGCACGTCACCACGGCATCTACAGTCGACAGTAGTTCTTTAAGCGGTTCAGCCTCACGCACATCAACCACTTCGGTATTTGCGATAGGCACTCCTGGCACATGGGTAGAGTCGTATGGCTTTGAGTCGACACCGACCACTTCAAAACCAGTGTCAGCTAAAAGCTCGGCGACGAGGTGCCCCACTTTGCCAAGTCCGAGAACTGCTACTTTGCTAATCATCATGAACCTCCAACATCGAAGTTGACGCCCTGAGCCAGCGGCAGCTCAGAAGAGTAATTGACGGTCACAGTCTGACGACGCATATAGGCTCGCCACGAATCCGAACCGGACTCTCTTCCGCCTCCAGTCTCTTTCTCTCCACCAAATGCTCCACCAATCTCTGCTCCTGACGGACCGATATTGACGTTTGCAATACCGCAGTCGGATCCGACCGCCGAGGTAAAGAGCTCGGCTTCTCGAACATCGGTAGTAAATATTGCTGAGGACAAGCCTTGCGGAACTTCGTTATTTAGCTCAATAGCCTCAGCTAGCTCGCTATAAGGAACCACATAGGTGATCGGAGCGAAAGTTTCTCGACAAGCTACATCAAGCTGTGAGTCCGACTCGATAATGCAAGGCTGCACGTAGTAGCCCTTTTCGCAGCCGGCAACTTCGACTGACTCTCCACCAAATACTTGAGCACCCGATGCTCTGGCCTCATCGATGGCCTGTTGCATGGCGACAACAGAATCTCCATCAATTAGTGGGCCCACTAAAGTCTGTTCCTCTAATGGGGACCCTATTCGTAACTGCGAGTACGCAGCTCGGAGCTTTTCTGATACTTGCCCAATTATGGATTCGTGCACAATTAGTCGTCTTAGCGTAGTGCAGCGTTGCCCTGCAGTTCCTGCCGCAGCAAATACAATTGCACGAACTGCCAGTTCGATATCAGCGGACGGAGCGATAATCGCTGCATTGTTACCACCTAATTCAAGCAACACTTTACCGAAACGGTCCGAAACCACCTTGCTTACTTCTCTCCCCATTCGAGTTGACCCGGTTGCCGACACCAGGTCAACATCGGGACTAGCGACTAGAGCTTCTCCAACATCCCGTCCACCGATAGCTAACTGACTGAGCTCTGATGGAGCCTCATCGAATTGTTCGATAACATCTGCCAACAATTTGTGGGCAGCGATTGCACACAAAGGCGCTTTCTCTGATGGCTTCCAAATAACAGAGTTGCCACACACAAGACTGAGCGCTGCATTCCAGCTCCACACCGCTACTGGGAAGTTGAAGGCGCTGATTACAAGACTAACCCCCAGAGGATGCCACATCTCTCTCATATGATGACCCGGCCGCTCCGATGCGATCGTTAACCCGTACAGCTGTCGAGACTGCCCTACCGCGAAATCACAGATGTCGATCATCTCCTGGACTTCACCCAAGCCCTCAGACTTAATCTTGCCGGTCTCAATTGAAACGAGCGTCCCGAGCGCTTCCTTATTGTCGCGAAGAGCCAAACCAAACTGTCTAACAAGTTCGCCTCTGATCGGAGCTGGCACTGATCTCCAAGCTTTAGATGCGCTAACCGAAGCATCGATAATTTCGGAAGTATCCGAGGCTGAGTTCATCGAAACACAACCCAAATAGGAACCGTCGATTGGACTATCGAGATCGAGGCCGTCAGGCGCATCTAAATCGATATCACAACCGAGTTGAGCTAAGACACCTGTTAAATCCACAAGGCCTCCCAAAGGAATAGACAAGAGGCTACTTTAGTTGGGTATCCGCTAGTTATGTGGAACCATCGAGTGGTGAGAAGCTACGCAGCTATTGCAGAGATAAAGTCAAGAAGATCTTCATTAGCGAATTGCTGGAATTCGCGATAGGTAACGCTTGCAACTCCTGGATTATCAGTAACCAGGCCGACCGGCACGTCACCACCAGCTCGCTCAATTTGTTCACCCAATGACTCGTCAGCTGGCGTTCCAACCTCTGTGGCAACTATGTTGACTGATTCACTACCAGGCAATAAATATGCTTCCTGCGGATCTACTTCAAACACTACTGAGATAAAGCAACTGTACTCATAACAAATACGATCTAGGAAAGTAACTAGAGATACACGCTGTGAGGCTTTGTCATATCGGGCCCAGCCCAACGAACACACCTCATCGCCGTCGACAACCAAGACAGAGCCTGGTTCTGAAACGAGCTCAGTCAGCGCATCCAATGAGCTTTGAGAACCTGGATCAACCCACTCCTTCGTCGTAGCATCAAAGACACTCTGAGGAGCGTCTACTGCATCGTCTACCTCAATTGGTTCGAAGTCAGTAATGGTCTGTGAGAGCAAATGGCTAACTTCATCGATATCGACCTCTTCGTAAGACTCATCGACAAATCCAAACTCAGACTCTTCGATATCGCTTGACTCGTCAGCATTTTCTGGTGGCCAGTCTTCATCCCAGACACCGCCACTTGTAGCTACCGACGGTGGTTCTGAATCTATTGGGTCAAACGCTGATTCGACTTCCATCTCGTCCGCTGCTGAACCTTCATCATCGATAATCGACCTTAGGCTTCGCCCTGTTGGGTGCCGACGCTGAGAACCTTCTGCGGCGGCGAGATCATCGCTCATCCTGTCGATCGCCGGATTGGCCTCTAGTTCTTCGAGGTCATCCTCTGGCGTTTCGTCTTCGATGATCCGACTATCGATTTCTTCGACTACAAAGTCTTCGCTGACTGCTTCGTCTTCCTCGGCAGCTGAGCTCGACAACTCATCTTCGACCTCTTGTTCTGAGATTTTTTCTTCTGAAGTCTTTTCGAACCCGCCGACTTCGAGAATCGCTTGTAGCTCTTCTACTTTTCGCTTTTCAGCGACCATTGCAGACTCGAGCGGCTCTATTCGCTCTTGGAGCATCTGTAGACGATCGGCCATTTGATCTTTTTCCCTGAGCGCCGCAGCATTCTCGCCCTTTAGTTTGCCCTTTTCGCTCACGAGTTCTTCGGTCTTCGCCAGCAGATCATCGCGTTCAGCCTGAATCTTGTCCAACTCGACAGCCGCTGATTGATCTAACTGCTCTACTTCTGATACTCGAGCTAGCAACGCATCACGTTCCGCACGCATATGTCGGAGAGCCGATCTGTCAGTGTCGCCTTCTTCTCGTGCTGAACTTAGATCAGCGAGGGCAGTCGACAGGTTCTCTTGTAGGTCTGTAACCTGAGTGGCTAGCTCTGTGGCAGTCGCCTTGAAATCTTCCGCCTCTTTCTTGGCTTCTTCTGCTTCGATTCGCAGATCAGCCAAAGCAGACTGAGACTCTTCAAGGTTTGCTTGGAGCTCTGAGATCTCTAGTGTCTGATCTGCGGTCTCTGAACGAAGACCTTCAATATCTGCCTCTGCCTCTGCCAGCGTTGCATTCTGTTTACTCTCAATAGCTTTGAGCTTTGCGATTTCCTTCTCAAGCTCGCCTGCCTGCTCACCGAGGTCCTCAAAATCTTTCTGCAGATCACTCACTGCTACTCCGCCGGTGATCTGGTTGGCTTCATCTATCTGGCGAACTGCTTCATCTCGCTCAATTCGCATCGCCTCGATCTGCTCGCGAAGTCCAGTCCTAGCTACTCTGAGGCCTTCGCTCTCCATCGTAATCTTGTCAAGACGATCTTTGGCTTCATCATGGCCAGCGGTCGCTATGGCAAGCTCATCTTGGTGCTCTCGAAGAGCACGTTCAGATTCTGAAAGCTTAGTTTCTAGTGCGGAGCGAACTTTGCGCATCTCGGCGAGCTGCTTCTCTAACTTTACTTGTTGATTAAGAGCTTCAGAGAGCTGCTTGGACTCGTTGATCGAAGAACTGGAAACAATAGAGCTGAAACCAGAAGAGAACTCCCCGCTGTCATCGCCAACTTCATAAATCGAGTTTGACGCTTCCATGTTTTCATCGGCCAAACTATTTACAAGGCCACGAAGATGTGTGAGCTCATTATCGATAAGGCTGTCTGATCCCACCTCGTCAGGAGTTTCAAACTCTGTTTCTGGAACAGGTTGCACCTCTGAATCTAGTTCAAGTTCAATTGGTTCGTCACTGCCTTCCGAACCTGATAGCTGAGCTGGAAGTTCTTCGATCTGATGACCGGTCAACTCTTCAAACTTTTCTTGCCAACCCTCATCTCGCTGTAACCATTCGAACCCTGGTTCGCCAACGTTGGCTGGCGTCGCGTAGCTTGCAACAGCACCTCGGAAGTCTGCATTCTCTTCGATTGATTCGGCAGCTGCACGACATGCTGCCTCCGTTAGCTCATCTTGCTTTGTATACTTCAGCATTCGAACAGGAATAATTTTTGAGTTGCCTGCTCTGACAGCTGCGATCGATACATTAACTGCAAGCTCGCAGGCCGACCTGACGTGTTCGTCGTACGATGACATCTACAATTCTCCTCGCCAAGTTCTCATACTCTTGCAACGTCGGCAAAAAAACTGGTCCAATTCAGTTTTTCTAGACCAAAGTTTCTATCGACTGGCCCGCCTAGGCCTTTAGACCTAGTTTAGATAACTTTCCACGTATCGATCAAGTCGCCCAGTTCTAATCACTTCTATGGCTGTTTCTATGCCATTTTTGATTGAATCGCTGAGGCCAGACACATAAATTGCTAAACCAGCGTTGCCAGCGATTAGAAGCCCTGCTGGGCCCAGTTCACCAGCTCTTAGTTCGTTAAAGATACGAAGATTGTGATTGGCGTCTCCACCTGAAGGCTGAATCTGCAGCTGCAACCCAAATTCTGCTGGGCTTACGACTGTTTCGATTAATGATTCATCTCGAACTTCGAAGATTGTTGTTTCAGCTGATAGTGAGAGTTCGTCGATCCCATCATGACCAAACAAAACTAGTCCATGCTCAATCTTTCTACTCAGTAGAACTTGAGCTAGTAGCTCTGCAGCCTCAAGACTATTTGCGCCAAGCACAATTCCTGAAGGCTGTGCAGGGTTGCAAACTGGGCCCAAAAGGTTAAAGATCGTAGGTACGCCAAGGCGCTGTCTGGCAACTGTGACAGAAGCTAGTGCTGGATGAAAGTTCCTTGCAAAAATGAAGGCGAGTCCCTTTTCATTAATAAGCCTCTCAACTTCTGATGCGGACTCGGAAAAATCAACTCCAAGAACTTCTAGGAAATCGAAAGATCCCGAAGTTGACGATGCTTTACGATTCCCATGTTTCGCTATCGTGACTCCAGCAGCTGCTGCGACGAAACATGCCATAGTCGAAACATTAATTCCGGCGTTCCTTGCGTGTACTGAACCGCCAGTTCCCACGATATCCACTACCCTAGAACTACCTTGCCCCAGAGAAACGGTTGTGCACTGCGAGAGCATTTCTTCGGCGAAACCGGTTAGTTCTTCTGCACGGTATCCACGCTCGTTCAAGGCGCTAAGCAAGGCAACGATCGATTCTTCCGCTAAATCGCCTGACAATAGGTCGCTCATTAACAGTGCTGCATCAGCCGTGCCAAGCTCTAGGCCTCTTGAAATTCTCTGAGGCAGATCCGAGGTATAGATGGAGAGATTCTCATTCACGAATAGCGATGTTAGCCTAGATGCTGAAATAGTAAGGTGAGTTACCTGGGTAACCGCGGCATGTTTACATGCTGAGGAAGGTCGGGGCTCCATAGGATAAGGGTGCTGGCTAACGGCCAGTCGAGGTGACTTGCAGGAAAGTGCCACAGAGAATAGACCGCCTGTTGACTACTTGTAGCTAACAGGTAAGGGTGAAACGGTGCGGTAAGAGCGCACCAGCAGCCAGAGTAATCTGGTTGGCTAGGTAAACCCCACCCGGAGCAAGACCAAGAAGAGGCAAGGTTTATCCGCCTGGGTTAAGTCCCAAAGCCTCTGGTGGGTTGCATAGATGGATGGTTACCACACGCTAAGCGTGGACAGAACCCCGCCTACACGGTGACTCACCTACTATTTCATTTAGACATCGAGTCTAAACTCTGGGGAGGTTTCCAGACTTCAGAAATTCATCCCGACCAGTTGACGAATCAGCAAAACCAAATCTTTGCCAAGCCCAGATAGCCAGGGCGAGTCCAATGAACTCCAAGAAGATACCAATGGGCACAATCGGGTAGGTCGAGCCACTTAGATCAGTTATAGATAACGAGCTCACTGGCCACCACAGTCTGTCTATCTCTAGCCACGAAGCGTCTACAACGAGGCGTAGCAATCCGCCGATTGGTATACCAATCCACTTTCGCCGGACCAAGCGTTTGTTAACGGTTATCCCCATAACCAGCCCAAGGACTAAGGCATGAAACAAGAGGGTGTTTAAGAACCCTAGCTGTGGGACCACCCATGACAAGCTTGGGATAAGGCAGCCCAAGGCGATAAGTCGATAGTCAAGCCGATGCGTACCAAAAACCATGGCAACCACTATTGGGGCGGAGACTAAGAACCAAATAAACACGACAACTCCGAAGCTACCGCCTATTCATGCTGTCGCCAAACATCAGCTGCTACTCAGCCGCTGGCTCTATGAATACAGTCGCTGGTGCAGCAGGTTCGGTCTCTGGGGCTTGCGCTGGGGCATTTGGGTCGACTGGCTCGGCTCCATTTGGCACAGTAACCGGTGGACCACCGGCTGCTCCAGGCACGACCTGTGGCACTAGGCAGTCTCGCAGGCCGTCGCCATCAAGATCGACAGCTTGACCTATAAGTTGTGACAAGTTTTGAGGAATCGAGTTTGGACAGAATGGAAGACTTTCTTCTTCAACCTCAAGGAATCGACTACGACGTGACTCTGTATTTGTTGGAAGTGCGAATGGAGCCGGCTCTAGACCTTCGTGAACAATTTCGTTATAGAAGTCAAATATAGGTGCGGCAGCAGTACCACCCTGGGCATCATTTAGGCAGCAGTATTCTTCAACGTTGTATGCATCTCGGTTAAGGCTGTCCCTATCGATGGTGATGTTACCGTCGGGGTGCCCCACCCAAACTACTGTCGTCAAATAGTCGGTGTATCCAGCAAACCATGCACTCACGTTATCGTTTGTTGTCCCGGTCTTACCCGCGACGATGTGTTCAGTTCCATCTTCGAGAACGACCTGAGCTCGACGTCCAGTTCCGTTACCAAGTTCTCTGGTCACGTTAGTTCGCAGGATTTCAGTAATCTGGCGAGCTGTGTTAGCGGTTACTGCTCTTGTGGGGTTAGGGATGTGTTCATAAATAACGTTGCCTTGAGCATCTTCGATTCGCTCAATAAAGTATGGCTTGTTGAACTCACCATCGTTTCCGAATGCAGCATAGGCACCAGCTACTTCCAATGGAATCAATTCTTTGACACCTAGAGGAAGCGAGATTAAGTTACCGTCTGCTTCTTCCAGAGTCGAGATTCCTAGTCGCTGTGAAACTTTTACAACATTGTCGTTGCCGACAACCTGCCCGAGCCTAACGAAAGGGCAGTTGAATGAGGATCTAGTTACCGAAGCGATTGTCTCACGGAAACTTCCACCAGCGCTGCTTACTGTATACGGAGGTAAGCCGGCAGGCTGCTGGAAAGTACAAGGGCTGTCGGCGCGCACCGTGTCACTCGCAACGCGGCCACTCTCAAACAACGCTGCTAGCACGAAGGTCTTCATAGTGGAGCCTGGCTGCTGTTGACCTTGTGTCGCTATGTTGAAGTTGTCGACCTGGAACCCTGGGCCACCAACAATCGCTCTCACCGCACCAGTGTGAGTGTCGATCGAGGAGATGGCGGTTGTAAATCTCTCTGGGTTTCTAGGAACAAAGTTCTCTTGAGCAGCTTCTGCGGCCTCTTGATACTCAGGATTTATAGTTGTGAAGATCTGAAGGCCGCTTCTAAATATTGCGTTAAATCGATCTTGCTGTTCTTCGCCAAGATTGAATTGGTTTGCATCATCATTGATTAGCAGACGCTGCACTTCTTCCGTGAAGTAGTTACGACTCTCGAAAGCAGCTTGACGCTGAATCGGCAGAGGTTCTCCACGGCAACTTTCAGCTTCGGCGTCGTCCATAACGCCGGCAGTAAGCAGACGGTTGATTACTACAGCCCGACGCTGCTCGGATGTGTCTGGGAACCTTGTTGGATCGAATCTGACTGGGTTAGGAATAATGCTTGCAAGCAAAGCTGCATCACACTTAGTCAAGTCTCGAGCTCCGTCATAACCCCAGTAGGTCTCAGCCGCTACCTCTACCCCATATGCCCCAGATCCGAAGAACACAGTATTAAGGTAACGTTCAAGGATTTCGTCTTTAGAAAGTTCTTGCTCAAGCTGTACAGCCAAGTACGCTTCTTCTAGCTTTCTCTCAAAGCTCTGACTGAAGTCACCCAACACAGCGTTCTTAACTAGCTGCTGGGTAATCGTTGACCCGCCCTGCAGTGAACCACCCGAGTTCTCTAAGTTGTTAAACGCAGCTCGAACAATACCGGTTGGACTTATGCCATTGTGATCGTAAAAGTTCTCGTCTTCCGATGCGAGGATTGCATTGATGACGTCTTGTGGAATTGTTTCTAATGCGACGGGCTCACGATTTTGTTCTTCACTTAGAAACGCTATGAGTGATTCGTCGGCGGCAAAGACTGCCGAGCGTGCATCCAATGACTGAAACTCGATTGGGGCGTGTTCGGCTTCGATCGTGTCGCCTAAACCGGTGAATCCCGGAAGCGCTGCTAAGCCTGCACTGGTGATGACCAACGAGAAGCCGAGCATCACTAAGCCGATACTCGTCAAGCGTTTAATTATTCGAAGAAACCGTCCCACGTAGCTTTACCTTACTATAGACACACAAGCTACTAGCCAACCCTCTTGCTAGGCGCCTTACATATGACATTGTAGTCCTATTTTCGCCTTCTAAACCAGGCTTTTTTAGTCTGTGTTAACGTTTTGTAACTTATAGCCAATATCGGGTTCTTAGTATGAGTGTGACTGGGTTTGGACTGTGGAGCGGAGGGGTCCAGTTTTGCCACTATCTGTAGTCTCTACTAACGGGTACTGTTCCGACCGATAGAGGTTCAAAGCGTTCTGCAACCAGGTTAATTACCGAATCTTTATGTTCGACTCTGGCTTTGACAATTAGACCTGGGTTGTCGACTAGGACTTCGCTATAGCGTTTCCAACACCCTGGGGAGACAACAATATTGGCTAGACCTGTTTCGTCTTCTAAGGTCATGAACGTTACACCGTGTGCTGTTGGCGGTCTTTGCTTATGTGTAAT
>CALJAE010000006.1 GCA_938028175.1 uncultured Acidimicrobiales bacterium | reverse complement strand
GGAGGATCAGCCTCTCAGGCCAAGAGCAAATAAGAGTCACACTTGACGTTGAGACATCTGAGATGTTGCCATGGGCCAGCGAAATAGCTTGGTTCTGTGGATAAAAGTCCAGTGAGTATTTGCTCAACCTAGTAATGTCTAGTTGTGATTGACATTCATTTAGCTAGCACAACCGATATTGCAGATCTTGACACCATTAACGATGAGATAGCGTATCCAAACCCATCTGAGTTTATGGCAGAGTCCATAGACAAAGGACGTATCTATGTTGCGGCTACCGAGCAAGGGTCGGTTGTTGGGTATGGATTGTTTCAATTCTTGTGGGGTGATACTCCGTTGCTTTCGCTGTTGAAAGTATTGCCTGACCACCAGGGCAACGGTATCGGCACTCAATTGTTGACAGCAATTGAGAATGATCTTGCTGGTCGAGGCCATAAATCGCTATTCAGCTCCACAGATAAGACAAACGAGCTTTCGCAACGATTCCACTCCAAACATGGTTTCGAAAAGATTGGTGAACTGGACATGGACCACGGAATCGAATGGTTCCTGAAGAAGGAGCTCCCGACGAGGGCTTGATTCGTTCACTCCCAGCACGTGTCATCGCAAGCTACTAGTCTCTGGTTGTGCTTGTTTTAGGCGTTGATCCCGGTTTGTCTCGTTGTGGCTATGCCCTTGTGCGTTCAGCCAAACGTGGCAATGGCGAGCTTGTGTCGATGGGGCTCATTAAAACTGAAAAAACCCACAGCACGGCTAGTCGTTTGGCTATGTTGCATGACGACTTCGACGACCTGTTGAAAGAGTATCAACCCGACGCTTTAGCTATAGAGACAGTGTTTTTCCAGAAGAATCTCAACACGGTACTTGGGGTAGTCCAAGGCAGCGGGGTTATTCAAGCCTTAAGTTCGAGGCGAGGCTTGCGAGTGGCTGAGTATTCGCCAACCGAGATCAAATCTGTTGTTGCCGGTGACGGTGCCGCCGATAAAGAACAAATCCAATTTATGGTGGCAAGATTGCTTGGTCTAAAGCAGGCCCCAAAACCTGCTGACGTTTCTGATGCATGTGCAATTGCCTTAACCTACCTAGCGCTTAATCCTAAAGAAGAAACTATTGTCATTAACGACATGCCGACTCCAGTCAATGAAGCAGCGTCTCACGATAGTAAGCGACCAGTCGAAGCGAAAACAACCAGAACAACTCAAGAAACTGAGGCCGCACGATGATTGCAACCCTTCGAGGAACCGTAACCTCTAGAGAACTGAACTTAGAGAAGAACTCTGCAACTGTGGTAATAGAAGTTGTTGGGGTTGGCTATGAAGTAACGACCACGGCAACTACGGCTGAACGTTTTCAGGTCGGAGTAGTAGATGCTTCTGGAGAATCGTTGCTTCATATTTATCATCACATAACAGAAGCAGACCAGAGGTTGTTTGGTTTTGCAACGGCTGAAGAGAAAGCGGCATTCAAAGGTTTGATCAGCGCCCACGGGGTTGGGCCATCACTTGGTCTTGCAGTACTCGGCACACACGCAGTAGCCCAACTAGCCACAATTTTAGAAACCGACGACATCGACGCTCTGTGTGAAGTGCCTGGGGTTGGCAAGAAAACGGCTCAAAGACTGCTAGTCGAACTTAAGTCTTCACTCGTGCTCCCAGTTATTGATGTAACAACACAAGGTGGCGCTGGCGATATTGACTTGTCGGATGGTATAGGTAACTCAAATAATGGGGGACTTGCCTCAACTATTGCCGATGTGCGAGAAGCTTTAATCAGTCTCGGATATTCCGGTGCTGAAGTTCGCACCGTTATGGCAGATGTTAGAACCCAAGCCACTGAAGAAGATGCCACAGACTCAGGGAGACTGTTAAAGTTGGCTTTGCAGGAGCTAGGGGGATAACCGATGGTGAGAGAAGAGATCTTAAGCCCAGACCCAATAGAACCAAACGAAGAGCCAAGCTTGGAACAAACCCAAAGTACTGATGATGATTTAGTTATAGCTACCTCTGAAGACCCGAACCTTCGGCCAAAGACGCTTGAAGAGTTTGTTGGTCAGCTTGAATTGAAAGAACGCCTTGGCGTAATGCTGGATGCTGCTCGTAATCGAAACCAGCCAGCAGACCATCTGCTGTTTGCAGGCCCTCCCGGTTTGGGAAAGACAACACTTGCTGGCATTGTGGCGACAGAGCTTGGATCGCATCTACACATCACTTCTGGTCCAGCGATAGAGCGTGCCGGCGACTTGGCATCTATTCTCACCAAGCTAGAAGCCGGCGACGTTCTGTTTATAGATGAGATTCACCGTTTGCCAAGAACAGTTGAAGAAGTGCTCTACCCAGCAATGGAAGACTTACAGCTCGACGTCATGCTAGGCAAAGGCCCAGCAGCAAGATCAATCAGGTTCGATTTAGAACCTTTCACCCTTGTTGGTGCTACAACTAGAACTGGTTTGATTACTGGTCCACTGCGGGATCGTTTCGGGTTTGCGTTCCGTCTTGAGTACTACTCGGCCGAAGACTTAGAAACCATTGTCACCCGAGCAGCCGGCGTTCTAGATATCCCAATCAAGGCCGATGGGGCTAAAGAGATAGCAATGAGATCTCGAGGTACACCGCGTATAGCTAACAGACTTCTAAAACGAGTTCGAGATTTCGTCGAGGTAAAAGGCGACGGCAAGATCGACGCTACTTCTGCTGCAGCAGGCCTCGAAATGTTCGGGATAGATAACCTCGGGTTAGATCGAGTCGACCTTCGTCTATTGCGCAATTTGTGTGAACGTTTCGGTGGAGGACCAGCTGGCCTATCAACATTGGCAATCAGTGTCGGTGAGCCAACCGAAACCGTAGAAGATGTATTAGAGCCTTATCTGATTCAGCAAGGTTTATTGATGCGTACACCTAGAGGCAGGGTAGCAATGGCAGCCGCTTGGAATCACCTAGGGCTAGCACAGCCAGATGTTCG
>CALJAE010000005.1 GCA_938028175.1 uncultured Acidimicrobiales bacterium | reverse complement strand
ACCGAAGATACGCAGCTGCGGGTGGTCTAGATGATTACATTAAACTCAGTAAGCAGAGCAGTTGGCTCAGGGGTTGAGCGACGCAAACTATTCGAGGACCTTTCGCTTTCGATCAGCTGCAAACAACTTACGGTATTGATTGGTCGCTCAGGGTTTGGCAAATCCTCATTGCTTGAGCTTGCAGCTCTCGAACGAAGGGCCGATAGCGGAAAAATATACGTTGATGGCCAACTAGTTGACATGAACTCAAAAACGGCGGTGGCCAAGTTGAAGGCCTCAACCATTGGCTATGTTCCTCAGTCCCCGAACTTATGTGAATTCATGACGGTCGAGCAGAACTTAACTCAGCGAATAGATTTAGCCGGCGAAGATACTGACCTATATGGTTCGAGAATTCAAGAGTTGAGCGAGAGGCTCCGGATTAGACATCT
This sequence comes from uncultured Acidimicrobiales bacterium, assembly GCA_938028175.1. Lineage (GTDB taxonomy): Bacteria > Actinomycetota > Acidimicrobiia > Acidimicrobiales > SZUA-35 > JAHDDW01. The sequence goes on along the minus strand of CALJAE010000005.1, from coordinate 2,582 downwards.
TCTTAAAGCAAGAGTCTCGTCACTTTCGGGAGGAGAGCGATACAGGGTCAGTCTTGCTCGTGTTCTGATAACTAATCCGCCGATTTTGATTTGTGATGAGCCGACGGCGGCGCTTGACGCTAACACTGCAAGAGACGTCATTTCGGCAGTCAAGGCGCATGCCCAAAGTCGAAACAATCTTGCCTTGGTGGCAAGCCACGACAGGGATTTGATAGACGCAGCAGACTTGGTGATTGACATGGAGGCTGTGTAGTGAGGTTTGAACTGAACCCAGCGCTATCAAAGACTTCAGTTTTGGGGTCAACAGTTATGGCGGTCTGCTTAATGATGCTGTTGGTACTCACAACAGTTAGTCAAGCGGTAAGTGGCGTGTTCGCTTCTTACAATGACCGTGTTGTCCTAGCCCAGTTTCAGGGAGAGCCAGTTTCTGCTGAGACAGTTGAGCTACTTAGCTCTAGCCCGGGCGTTGAACTAGTTGGTTGGGCTAATGAGACACGCCAAGAACGCAGAGACGCAGGCCCACTTGTTTCTGGCACTGGGTACTTGGTTTATCAGGCAACAGAGTCCTTCTTGACGATATTGTTCCCAGAGGCCCAAAGAGCCAACCCGTGTGTTCTATGTGGTGAAGGTATAGCTATTGGCGGTGGAGTGGTGGTCGAGAGCCAGATTGCGCTCGGTGATGCCGTTCCTATCGGCTATGAATCGAAGGCAGTTGCTTCGACCTTGGGGTCAGCGGTTAGGGCACCGCAACTTAACGATGGAATATACGAAGCAATCAGCCCGCTAGGCGAACTCAAAGCAGATCGACATGTGGCGATTTTGTTTAATAGGGTTGCAACTGCAACTGACATCGATTTTGTTGCTAGTGCTATCTCGCCAGAGTCGCCTTCGTCAGTTACAGTCTTAGCTACACAGCTAGAGGATCTTAAGTCGTCGAGCGTTGCGGGTCTTCTTAGCCAATCGTCTGAGATCGTTTCGATTGGTGGGCTTGCGCTAATTTCGGTATTGATGTTTGTTTCTAGCTCGAATGATATTTATGGCCGAAGAGCTTTGGTTTGTTCATATCAATCGATAGGGGCAGGACCAAGGGTCTTGGCTGGGGCCGTTATAAAAAGGTCATTGGTAGTGTGGCTAGTTTCTGCGTTAGTAGCAGTTGGTGTTGTTAGTTGGCTTCAGGGCATCTTGGTTGGCTTGACTGAGATCGGTTTGGTCCCACTTGGTTTGATAGATACTGGTTTGGTCGTCCTACTAGCAGGCGTTTCGCTCTGTTTAGGCGGGCTGGAAGGCCTAAGGCGGGTATTGGCGCAAGATCCAGCTGATGTAATGAGGAGCCTCGAGTAAAGCCATATCATCAAGTAACGCTCGAATGGCTTGTCTGACTAGTTTCGATCTAGGATAGGACGGTGGAATTAACCGACTCCTTTGGGCGAATACACAAGGATCTCCGAATCTCAGTTACCGATCGCTGCAATTTCCGCTGCAACTATTGCATGCCAGAAGAAGGCCTGGATTGGACCAAATCATCTGAATACTTGACGTTTGATGAGATCGCCCGGCTGGCGAGCATCTTTGCCGAGCGGTTTGGTTTCACCTCGATTCGTCTCACAGGCGGTGAGCCAACACTGCGACCAAAGTTGTTTCACCTTATAAGTCAGCTAGCCGAGCTAGATATCAACCTTGCATTGACAACTAATGGCTCCGATTTGGTCAAGAATGCAATGGTCTACAAGGAAGCAGGCCTGGATCGCCTCAACATCAGTTTGGACTCGCTCAATCCTGAGACGTTTTATAAGTTGACTAATCGGGATGAATTAGAACGTGTCGTCGATGGAATTAAGTCAGCAAAAAGTAGTAATTTTGATTCGGTCAAAATCAACGTCGTGATTATGCGAGGAGTGAACGACTCTGAGGTCGTTGACTTTGTCGACTTCGGAATAGAACAAGATGTAATTGTTCGTTTCATAGAGTTCATGCCACTAGAAGCCCATGGAATTTGGGACGAGGCCTCGGTCTACTCGGCCAAAGAGATACTTTCGGATGTATCCGCCAAATATAGTTTCGACCAAATCGATTCAGGGTCGTCTCCGTCGCAGCGGTTCGTTACTAATGTTGGCTCTGAGTTCGGAATAATTCCAAGCGTGACAGACAAGTTTTGTTCGTCGTGTGATCGGGTGCGCCTAACATGTGATGGTCAGATAAGAAACTGCCTTTTTGCTTCGACACATCTAGATCTGAGGTCGTTAATCAGGGGTGGCGCTTCAGACGAAGATCTGATTGACGCCATCAGTCAAGAAGTCTTTAGAAAAGCTGAATCACACGGGATAGGCCAGGTTAACTTTATCCGACCGTCAAAATCGATGAGCCAACTAGGTGGTTAACCTACTTGAAATCCAAATCTGCTAACGTCTGATGGTCAGCCCAAAGTTATTGTGGCTGTTATACGACAGGAGTAGTTGTGGGAATAGCTAAATCAATAGAAGTTACATCGAGTTCGCCAAACAGCTTTGATGATGCTGTAAAAGTTGGAGTTACGAAGGTCTCTGAAACAGTAAACAATATTCAGTCTGCGTGGGTTAAAGACT
>CALJAE010000004.1 GCA_938028175.1 uncultured Acidimicrobiales bacterium | reverse complement strand
CTCAAGGTCACAATTCTGCATCCGCTCAACCTCTGCCAGATACTGATCGACAATATCGCTGAGGTTTACCTGGTACAAGTCCACATCATCACTAATGATTAGATGCAATAGCAGGTCGAATGGACCTTGGAAAACTTCTGTTTGAACTTCAACTGACACTGCTAGGAATCCTAGACCATTTGTAGTGTCAATAGCATCGTTGAGCCCGAAGTTGTTGTCGAAGCCACCTCTAAACTTCCACTCATCTTCACTGCCAGCTGCTTGGATACGGCTAAACCTAGTCCACTACCGCCATTGACAGAGTCACCATCTGCAGACAGAGAGTAGTAAGAGTCGAATACTTTGCTGACATTTTCGGGCCTGATACCAGGACCGTCATCCTCAACTCGAACTTCCACAACAGAACCAGTTGAAGTAACGGCTATTCGAATTTGGTTTCTTGCGAACTTAAGTGCATTCCCAATCAAGTTATCTAGCACCTGAGCAACCCTAATCGGATCAGCCTCGATCGAGTATGACTGTGGGGCGTCCACGACCAGCACCAGGTCTTTCTCAGCCGCCAACAACTGCCAGCCATCATTAAGGTCACGTATTTGTGCCGCTATGTCATAGTGTGCCGGGTTAAATTGGAAGCGGTTCGAGCCCAGCTTTGCTAAGTCCAAAATATCGGTAACCATCGCCTCCAGCCTCTGAGAATGAGCTCCAATCTTATTGCCTATCTCTACCCGGTCGACATCGGCACCACTGGAAAGCGCTTCAGCATAACCCTTTACAACTGTTAACGGAGTTTTAAGATCATGCGAAACCGATAGCAAGAACTGCCTATCTGCCTCTTTGGATTGCTGCAAGCGATCTGTCATCTGATTAACAGATCCGCCAAGCGAAACAAGTTCAGGAGGCCCCGACAACTCCAGCTTGTTATTAAATTGTCCTGCCGCAATATCGGCGGTTGCCTGTTCGATCCGGAGAATCGGCTCAGCAATTCGTTTAGCCATCAACCAGCCAATCAGTGCGGCTAGTGATACTGCTGCCAAAAAGCTAAATACAAACCAGCCAAACAGTTGTGGGCTTAATAACTCGGCGTCGCTAACCCCAAACACTGCGACATCCCCATTGGGGACTGATTCGCTTAATACGGTTACTGATTGAAGGCCTGCAACATCAGCTTCGAGGGGTTCTCCCCTGTCTGTAATCATGTCAGGGTCAAGGGAAACAAATCCCTCGTTTTGCAATGCTTCTATCTGATTCGTATCCAAAGCTGGCACTCGCAACTCATTCTGCTGCCCTATTAGTAGCGTCACCTGTCCGCCGCCATCAACCACTACTAGGTCGAAAGAGTCGATCCCTCCAAGCGATCGCAACCTTCCAGCTCTTCTCGGAGTCTGCGAGTCCGAATCGAGTAAAGAGGCTACTTCGGAGAGATCCTCGGACAACTGTGCCTCCGCTGTACTTTGGCGTGTCAACCCGGCAAAGCTAACAACACCCACAGCAAGAAGGAGGACCGAGACTGCTGCGACGATCGCAAATAGAGCTGTGAGTCGACGAACCATCAGCCCAACCTATATCCGAAACCACGCACCGTATTAAGAGGGAGATCGTCACCGATCTTTTTTCTCAGATGCCTAACATGCACATCGATAGTTCTTGTATCACCAACCCAGCCTTCACCCCAAGCTGCATCAAGCAGCTGCTCGCGAGACAGTGCCACGCCCTTCGACTCAGCTAAAGCCAAGAGCAATGAAAGCTCCTTTGCAGCAAGCTCAACTTCAGCACCTTCGACAAGTACTCTTTTGCCACCAAGGTCTATCTCAACTTCACCGTAGTGAAGACTTCGACTTCCCTCATCGGATCGGCCTCTTCTAAGGATCGCCTTAACCCTTGCTACAACTTCTCTACCCGAAAAAGGTTTCAATACGTAGTCATCGGCGCCAAGTTCTAGCCCTAAGACTCTGTCTACCTCATCATCTCTGGCAGTAAGAAACATAACGGGAACATCAGAATGAGCCCTGATCTCTCTACAAACGTCATACCCATTCTTTTGCCCTGGTAGACCAATATCAAGTACAACTAGATCAAAGTCTCTTGACCGAAAAACATCAAGACCACGTTTGCCATCGATAGCGTGAGAACTCGCCCAACCTTGCTCGTCAAAAAAGATACGCAATAAGTCAGCTATATCTGGTTCATCTTCAACAATTAGAATCGACGTCATACTCAAACCTAGGTTAATGGCAAGAAAGTGTTAGCGTATCATCCGATTGTTAGGTCTTTGTTAACCTATGGGAACACGATGAACTATTTAGATTCAATAATTGCAGCACATGTTGAGAGAGCGGCCAAAGATCTTCGCCCGACGAAAAGTCTGATCGAGCAGTGTGAATCCTTGCCTCCTACGAAAGGCTTCATAAATGCCATCACCAAAAGCAACGACGCAGGCCAGCTAGCAGTAATAGCTGAGATAAAACGAGGCTCTCCTTCAAAAGGACAATTCGATGTTACTAGCTTCGACGATCCAGCCGACTGGGCACAGCAATATAGCGATGCAGGAGCCAGTTGCATCTCTGTTCTAACCGACCAAAACAATTTTTATGCTCAACCTGAAGATCTGCAAAGCGCAAGCAACGTTGGAGTTCCGTGCCTTCGAAAAGACTTTACTGTGTCTGTAAATGACGTAATTGATGCTCGAATCATGGGTGCAAGCGCCGTCCTACTCATAGCCGCTGCCCTAGATAGCTCAGATTTGAAAGAGTTCTCTAAAGTCGCTGCGGATCTCGGCCTCGACTGTCTCTATGAAATTCATTCGATCCAAGAGCTCGACAAACTAAGTGGTTGTGAACCAAGACTTATCGGTATTAACCAGCGCGATTTACAAACATTCGAAGTCGATACTGAGCGCGCTCTTTCTATCTGCCAAGAGATCGACGATAGCGTAGCAAAGGTTGCCGAATCCGGGATTAGAACCCTAACCCAGGCTGAACAAATCGCCGACGGCGGCTTCCAGGCTGTGCTTGTTGGAGAATCAATCGTCACCGGAGCGAATCCAGCAGAGACACTAGCCGGATTTGCTAGCGTCAAACTCTAAATCAGATACGACAACTGTCTCCCCACTTGCTGTCGCATATTCACCTATAGGCGCTTTCCGCTTCAAGACGGCTAAGCCTCCGATGTTGTCATTACCGGCGAGGCTCAACACTTTCCCAACTACTTCGGAGTCACTGAGTATCTCTGCACCCACCGATAGCCCTGCCCCATGGACCCGAACGATTCGTTGTGGGGGGTCAGCGTTGCGAGAGCTCATTCTTGCAACCAGCTCTTGGCCGAGATAGCAGCCTTTCTCGAAGCTAACGTAACCAGAGATTATCGGAGCGCTGGCAGGAATATCTCCCTCGAATATCTCGGATCCCATTTCGACAACTCCGGCAGCAATCCTGCAATCTAAGAAACTACCGTCTGCTTTGGCTTCGCTCTTGAGATAGTCACGGGCCACCCATTCCGTTCCCCAAAACTCTGGCACATACTCTTCATCCTGGACCGTTTCTTCATGTGCATCGATTGTGGCTCGATATCGCACCACCGAGACGGAGTCGACAGCTATTTCAATCTTCGAGCCAAGGTTAAAACGATCTAATGCAGTAGCGACAGACTCTCCCCAACCAGACGTGATGTAAAGCTCAAATTGACTTGTATCAACTTTCTTTACTCTCAGTATCGACACGAGCTTGCCCTGGGGACTCAGCAGTAGGCTTGGAGCTGTATCCAGCTCATTCAGTGCAGCAACGTCGCAGCTCAATTGCCCCTGACAGAATGCCTCCGCAGTCTCGGCCACAAGGGTGACTCGATCAAGTTCAGCGACACTTAGGCTCTTCATTGCTCTCTTGACTGCCGCTGCGCTTTAAGCTTCTCAGCGGGCGATATTGCAGAAAGAACTGCCTTTGCTTTATTAAAACACTCTTGGGCTTCTGCCTTTGGATCGCTGTCAGCGACTATTCCTGCACCCGCCTGACACCAGACTTTGTCTTTGGTCCAGAACATGGTACGAATTGCGATAGCTGTATCTGCGTTGCCATTGAAGTCGAAATAGCCGACAACTCCAGCGTAAGGTCCTCTTCGGGATCCCTCTAGCTCTGAGATTATCTGCATTGCTCGGACCTTCGGCGCTCCAGAGACGGTACCCGCTGGCATTGTGGCCGCCAAAACATCTACATTGTCAAAGTCAGGGGCAAGCTTTCCAGAAACCTCAGATGTCATGTGCATAACATGGCTGTAACGTTCGATCTCCATCATCGAATCGACCTTTAGTGAACCAGGTTCAATAACACGGCCAAGATCATTACGACTCAAGTCAACCAACATCACATGCTCAGCTACTTCCTTAGTATCAGCTGCGAGTTCTTCTGCTAACGCCTTA
>CALJAE010000003.1 GCA_938028175.1 uncultured Acidimicrobiales bacterium | reverse complement strand
TCCCTGCCGCCTGCCTTGTGAAGCTCAGCGGAACGAAGGGCAATCCGAACCCTCAACGCTGCCGCCTGTTGCTCGACGCGTTCTAGCGCAAATAGGCACTCTTTGAGGCCGGCCTCGTCCAACGAAGAAACGTCGGCGGGTGCCACAAGCTCAATTTTTGGAACAGCGAAGCTGCCTTCAGAAACGTTACGCATTTAAGTCTTGCCCTTGGGCGAACTAGATAAGTTGAAGGAAAGCCGAAGCTTCGAAGATGTATAACACTAACAAATAGGTGTGACAATGCGCAAGTCGAACGGTCAAAAAGTTATGTAGTGCTTTGGCTCGCTTCGTCCACACAAGGTGAGCGGGGTGCACCGAGATCTAGGCTGCACGGTCCAACTGCTAACTTGGGAGCAGGTTGCCCATTTGGCGTTCCAACATCCAGTTGAGCAGTTTTAGCTCTGGCATCGGGCGTGCTAGATAGAAGCCTTGGCCGACGTCGCATCCGAGGTCGGTTAGTACGTCGATCTGTTCTGGGGTTTCAATTCCTTCGGCTACTACATATGCACCTAGATTCTGCGAGATGTTGAGCAGGTTCTCGGCGAACGTGCGGCCACTGTCTTCGGTTATGTCGTCAATGTATTTCTTGTCGAGCTTGACCGAATCGAACGGTAAGTCTTTCAGGTTTCCGAAGCCTTGGTTACCGGCACCGAAGTCGTCGATGGCAATTTTGATTCCCAAGTCTCGTAGCTGGTCCATTTGCGCAGCGATTCGGGTTGAGTCAGAGACCATGGCGGTCTCTGTTAGTTCGAGCACTAAGTGTGATTTGTCAACGCCGGTTTCTTCGATAATTGAGAGCAGGCGCCCCATTTCGTCTGGGTCTTCTAGTTGTCTGGCAGAAAGGTTAACGCTCATGGTTAGTGGGTCGAATCCGGTGTACTCGTCTTGCCAGTGCTTTAGTTTGGTGCAGGCTTCTTTGAGTACCCAGCGTCCCATTTCGATGATGATTCCAGATTGTTCGGCTAACGGTATGAATACGCCAGGCGAGATTGCGCCCCGTTCTGGGTGTTCCCAGCGCATCAGGGCTTCGAAGCCTCGGACCGAGTTATCAGTCAGATTAATTAGTGGTTGGAAGACAAGGTAGAAGTCGTCGTTCTCGAGGGCAATGGGGAGCTCGCCCTGTATCTCGAATCGTTCTGCGGTTTCTTCGAGCATCGAATCTTCGAAGCGAATAACAGCAGAGTTCTGTTGTTCTTTTGCTTTGTGCACAGCCACTGTCGCTTGCTGTAGGAGAGCGTCTGCGTTTTTGCGTCGATCCTGAGTTGTGGTGTAGCCGATAGATGCTTCGATGCGTAAATCTTTGCCACCGATTGGGTAGGTATCAGCGAATGCGTCTTTCAGACGCTCGGCAACTACTTGCGCTTCAGATTGTGTTGCAACGTTAGATACTATTGCGAATTCGTCTGCCGAGAGTCGGGCCAGTTTGTCATCGCCTCGAAGTGTTGAACGTAGTCGTCCCGATACTGTTTTTAGTACTTCGTCGCCGGCAGCGATACCAATGGAGTCGTTTAGTTCTCTGAAGTTTCGTAGGTTGATCGTGGCTAGGACTGTATGAGATTGGTTGTCTAGTTCCTGTAGTGCGGTTTGTGTTTCGTAGATAAATGCCGAGCGGTTTAGTAGGCCAGTCAGGTCGTCGTACAGTGCTTGGTTTCGCAGGTCGTCTTCTAGTTGGCGGCGGTCGGTTATGTCTTGGACTAGCACGACGTATGATTCGTGGCCCTCGAGGTTGCTTGGAGATACGGTAACTGCGCAAAGGCGCTCACCGGCACCTAGCGAGGTTCTGATCCAGAGTTCGTCTTCAATGGTTGATTGACTTTTTCGTGAGCGTTCGAAGGCACGTTGTAGAGCACTGTGCGATAGCTCCGTAACAAAGCTGCTTAGCGTTGTGCCAACAAGGTCTTCTGGTTGTTGGCCAAACATCGAGGAAATGTTTGGGCTCACATATTCAATCGACAGGTCTTTGTCGGCAAGAATAGATACATCGGCCGAGTTAGAAAGCATTGCCCTAAAGCGAGCTTCAGAGTTGCGCACGTTGATAGATGCTAGCTTTCGGTCTTGGACGTCGGAGAAGTTAACGAGGAGGCCTTCAAGTCCGGAGTCTTGAGCGTCTCTTACGCTCATCTCGAACCAGCGTGTTTCGCCAGAAGCTAGACGTAGGCGAACGTCGGCGGTTCTTTCTTCGCCAGAAATTGGGGGAGAGTTAACTTCGGCTTCGGCGATTGATTTGTCTTCGCCGTTTATTAGATCGAGTATGTGGGTGTTGATGTAGCGCTCTCGGGTTGAGCCAAGTAGACGGGATACGTTCTCGCCGATGAAACGAACTTCTTTCGTGTCAGCATCGACTACGACTACTAGGTCGTTGGCATCTTGAGACAGAGTGTTGTAGCGCTGGTTTGCTTTTTGTTCTTGGATCTCAGCTGCCAAAGTCTGTGCACGTTGCGACATTCCATACTGAGCGGCGGCGGCTTTGAAGTGCTCTTCAAGGTCGGCCTCTACATAGCCCGGTAGTGCGGCAACAAACCATGTTTCGGTTTCACCGTTCTGGCGAGGTACCGGAACTGCAACAGTTGTGCGAGCATTGGGGTGTTCTATAAACCATGCTTCAACTGGGCTTTGTTCTTGCCCAAGCCGAATTGGTTTAAAGCGAGATGGTTTGAAGTTAGTTGCTGTGCTAGTAGCTGCAACTGGGGTGAAGTCTTCTTCGCTGTTAGAAAGAATGGCGGTATGTGCCTTGCCATCTGTAAGGGTCTCAAGTGTCGTGCTCGTCTTGGAGTTAATCTCTTCCGGTGTCGTCGACTGAATAATATCTTCGCCGAATGAGCGGAGAGTCTGTTCCTGATCGTAAGACCAGTCACGTTGCTTGATGAGCATGTAGAAGCGTAGTGATATTGCTAAAACAGTTATGGCGCCCAG
>CALJAE010000002.1 GCA_938028175.1 uncultured Acidimicrobiales bacterium | reverse complement strand
TAGAGAAATTGTCACAGCTATCAATTAGGGTATTTGCATGGCAAGTACAAATGCTCCAATCGTTGGTCGTGTTATCGGTATCGATGATGCAACCCCACTTGAATTCTGGGTGGCAGTAGACCCAACTCAGGCTGTTCAGCTCGATGACGTCGTTGTCGTTAGCAGGGTGATGCCCGACGGCGAAGTAGTAAAGATCTATGGAATGGTTACACAGCTTCGCGCTAGACACGAGGGAGCTAAGTTTCAGTCTGACGTATTTTTGATCGCCGACGGTGTCTTGCCAGCTGAAGTTTCCGAAGCTGCTCTTATTCAACCAACCAGGTTTGAACCCGAAATTTTGGTGCCTCCAGTTCCCGGATCCGAAGTAAGAGTTGCTCTAGCGGCCGAAAGAGATATGGCTCTTAGTTTCGATTCGGTAGATCGCAAACTCCCAGCCGGTTTGTCTAGAAGTTCTGAGCCCGTATATCTAGATCTGGATTTCATCGACGGTACAAAGGGTGCTCACATAAACATTTCTGGTATTTCTGGTGTTGCAACTAAAACTAGTTTCGCCACGTTCTTGTTGTACTCGATGTTTAACTCGGGAGCACTCGGTGCAGAAGCTGCTAACACTAAAGCTTTGGTGTTTAACGTTAAGGGTGAAGACTTACTTTTCTTGGATCACGGCAACCGTGAGTTAACTGCCGATCAAGAGGTCCGCTATAAAAACCTCAAACTTAAGCCAGGCCCATTTGCCGATGTTGGCATTCTGGCTCCACCTCGCAAGGGCGACCCCAACGCTACGCCGGCTACTGGTTCTAGATCAGTTGGTGTGAGCCCGTTCTACTGGACTGTGGCTGAATTCTGTCAACAGCGTTTGTTGCCTTTCTTATTTGCCGATGCCGAAGACGAGCGCCAGCAATACACAATCGTTGTGCAAGCAGTAACGGCAGCGCTGGCTCAGCTGCCAGTCGTTGCCGACGGCGCTGTAAAGATAGATGACTGGACGATTCGAACCTTTGGTGATTTAGTCGATGCAATCGAAACAAAGCTAATCCCAGTCAACCCAGACGAAAGCCCAGACACCCGCTGGACTGGTAGAGCAGTTGGCTCCGGAACTGTGAGTGCCTTTGTGCGCCGTCTCAGCGCTTCACGTCGCCACGTTGAACATCTAATTCGCTCTGACATTGGTAACGCTGCACAAAACTCTGTTGACCTAAACAGCCATCAAGTAACTGTGGTTGATATTCATTCACTCCACGATCGGGCCAAGCGCTTTGTTGTGGGTGTGGTTCTGCGTCAAGCTTTCGATGCTAAAGAACGTAGCGGCTCAGCCAAGCCATTGCAGCTCGTAGTGCTGGACGAGTTAAATAAGTATGCGCCACGAGATTCTTCTAGTCCTATTAAAGAGATTCTGCTTGATGTCGCCGAGCGTGGCCGTTCTCTCGGAATCATCTTGATCGGTGCACAACAAACTGCATCAGAAGTTGAGCGCCGAGTTGTCGCTAACAGTGCAATCAGGGTAGTGGGTCGACTCGATCCGGCAGAAGCCAGACGAGACGAATACGGTTTTCTTCCAGGAGTGCAACGCCAACGTGCGACAATCCTCAAGCCGGGCTCAATGTATGTCGCCCAACCGAGACTTCCGGTGCCATTACTTGTCGAGTTCCCATTCCCATCTTGGGCTACTAGACCGGCAGAAGCAGCCATTGAGTTGAAAGAGGGCGTTGACCCTTTCGAAGAGCTGAAGCTGTAAAGGTTAGCTTTGCGAGTACTCCATACATCTGACTGGCATGTCGGTAAACAAATACGTGGACGCTCACGATTAGACGAACATCGAGAAGTGTTGGCTGAAATTGTTAAAGCCGCCGAGGACAACAACGTTGACCTTACTCTTGTTGCCGGTGACATATTTGAAACAGCCGCCCCAACGGGCGAGCAAGAAAAGCTCGCTTATGAGACGCTGTTGCAGTTAGCAGAGGTCTCGCCAATCTGTGTTGTCTCAGGTAATCACGATAATGCTCGCAGGCTTAGAGCTATTGCACCGGTTATGAGCTACGCCAGGATCAACCTGGTTACAGAACCCACAGCACCCGATGCTGGTGGAGTAATAGAAGTGGAAGCAGAATCTGGTGAGGTCGCAAAGGTAGCGATGCTCCCATTTGTTTCTCAGCGTGCAATCGTTAAATCAGAAGAACTTGTAGGTAACCAGGCTTTCCAAAACTCACAGACCTATGCTCAACGGCTTTCGCAGGTGGTCGAGGCGCTGAGCTCGGGCTTTGGTTCAGACACTGTAAACATCACATTGGCTCACGCATTTGTCACAGGAGCTGAACTAGGTGGCGGAGAGCGACCGGCCCACATTGTCGATGAATATGGCATACCGGCTCAAGCTTTCGCCCCGACGACCAGTTATGTTGCACTCGGCCACTTACACAGGGCCCAACAAATAGCTGGAGCAACTGCTATTCATTATTGTGGCTCGCCGTTGCAAATGGATTTCGGTGAGACTGCGCAGACCAAGCAGGTAAACGTCGTCGACCTTAAACCAGGGCTGCCAGCAAAGACCGAAGCAGTCACACTGAGCGGTGGTAGACAGCTTATTAAATTGATTGGCAGTAAAGAAGCAACAGTTTCAGCAGCGAAAGAGCTAGCTGACTCTGCTTGGATCAGGATCGATTTAGACGAAGCGTTGGCTCCTGGTGAAGCTGACAAAATTCGCGATGCCATTGGTGGCTCACTTGTTGATATTCGAGCCACTAGACAAGATCAGTTGTCACAGTCAGTGGCTCGCCGGCTCGATGGCTCGACTCCGAGTGACTTGTTCAAGAACTACCTCGAAGAAACATCTCCACAAGACACAATTCTGCTCGATCGCTTTAATGAGTTACATGAAGAGATAACAGCCGAACAGACCAGACAGGCTGAAGTGTTATCGAGTCGGTTGGAGGCCTTAGATTCATGAGGCCGCTGAGTTTAACAATGGAAGGCTTCGGGGCATTTAAGGCTCCAACAGAGCTTGACTTCTCTGACCTTGACCTCGTCGCTTTTGTTGGGCAAACGGGTGCCGGCAAGTCAACGGTGATCGATGCAATTGGATTTGCACTCTATGGATCTGTTCCCAGGTATGACAAGGTCAATGTTGTTAGCCCCGTAATACACCAGCTGTCTAACGAAGCGAAAGTTTCTCTTGAGTTTTCACTTGGAGACAACGTCTATAGAGCTACACGGGTGGTCCGCCGTCAAAACTCTAAAGACCCATCTAAGGTAAGGGCCACAACCAAAGAAGCAAGGCTTGAGCTAGTTGACTCGTCAGCCGATGAGCTAACAACTAAGGTATTGGCTGGCAATGTTAAAGAACTAGACGCAACCGTGGAGCGGCTGCTTGGTCTTTCGTTTGCACAATTTACCAAGACAATAGTTCTGCCTCAAGGCGCATTCGCTAAGTTTCTCACCGACGAACCAGCTGAACGCCAAAAACTAATTCGTCGACTCCTTGATCTTGAGATCTATTCACAAATGGGAGCTAAGGCAAGAGAAAGAGCTAAGACAGCAGACGCCCAATTAGAAGTTCTTGAAGCAGAAAAGGCTAGATACGAACAAGGCCTCTCTGGGATTGATGTTAAATCACTGTCGTCGAGAGCAAAGGTGCTTGAGAAGTTCTCAACCAACGCCACAAAAACACAGTCTGAGCTGGACAAAATCGATCAAGCGATTGTGCCACTAGCGGAACAGCTCACACATCTAGTAGATAATGTTGAGCGATTAGAGAAGCTAGGGCATCACGAAGACGTTGCCGAGGTAATAGAGCAAGCCAATATTGGGCCAGCGACAGAGGCGTTAAAGCAAGCAGAGTCCGACCTGGAAACGGCTACAACTAACGAAGCCGAAGCGGAATCTAATATTTTGGCTGCAGCAGACTTGGCATTAGTTAAAGAGCAAATCAATCTCCATCAGAAGTTGGCAGAGACAAATGTGACCCAGGCAGAAGTAGCTGAAGCCTTCAAGAGTCTGAACGAAGAGATAGACGAATTATCAAACGAATCGACAGGTGCTGAGAAGGCATTTGAAAAAGCTAAGACTGAACTAGAGCATGCAGCTGCAGTCAATCAAGCAGCCAGTATTCGCCAGACACTCACAGCGGGAGACGAATGTCCAGTTTGTGAGAACACCCTCGGAGAAATCGGACACCTAGATTCAGAGTTCGACTTTGCGGCTTTGACTCAAGCTAAGACAACTGCCGAAGCCGCCCAGGCTCAACTAGTTACAAAGCTTGCTACGTTAACTGGACGATCAGAAGGCCTAGAACAGCAACTCCAAGATTTGAATACCACGGTAAAGGATCTCTCCAGCCAGGTAAGCGGTATTGATCCACTTGAAGTCCTAGAAAAGACACTCGCTCAAGATGAGCAACAACAAACGGCCTTTGCCGGTGCTAAAACAAGACTGGCAGCGGCGGCTAAAGCTCACACATTGGCTGTCGCAGAGTTAGAGAAGGTCCGCCAGACAGAACGTGGGCTGATGAGTTCGTTTGCCGAGGTTAGAGACACAGTGGCAGACTTAGCGCCTCCAGCGATAACCGATGGCGGTGTACTAGAGAACTGGGAACAGCTAGGTATTTGGGCTGAATCGAAGACGGAAGAATTCGAAGGCGAGCTAAAGGCTGCATCAGTCAAAGTGGAGGAACTGAAAGAGAAGCGTAATCAGATCTCTTCAGAGCTTCTGTCTGGAGCCAATGATCTTGGACTTAGCCTCGCACAAGTGAGCGACATCGGAACGGCTTTAACTCACGCTCAGAACGATACTCAAACTCAGATTGCTAAAGCAGAGTCAGTGTCTGGGGAAGTCGATCGCCTCAAAGCCGAGATCGAAACTTTGACCGAAGCCAGAACAAAAGACTATGCGCTTGGCAGACACCTAAATGCAACCGGTTTCGAAGGCTGGTTGCTTACTGAAGCCTTGGGAGACATTTGCGCCTCAGCGACAACAAGACTTCTCGAGTTAACGGATCAACAGTTCTCTTTAGAACTCGTTGGCCGTCAGTTCTACGTTGTTGACCACAACAACGCCAGCGAACGGCGTGACGTCAAGACGCTGTCCGGTGGCGAAACCTTCTTAGCGTCGCTTGCGCTAGCTCTTGGATTGGCAGACTCTATAGCCGAGCTAGCTACTAATAATTCGGTGACTCTGGGTTCAATGTTCTTAGACGAAGGTTTTGGAACGCTAGACACTGAAACTCTGGACACAGTGGCTACAGCTATTGAGGAGTTGGCGGCTTCTGGAAGAATGATTGGTGTTGTAACCCACGTACGTGAATTAGCAGAACGGTTACCGACCCGATTTGAAGTAACTAAGGGGCCAGCTGGTTCTTGGGTAGAAAAGGTAGATCGATGAGTACACAATTTCATGTTGAATCGTGG
>CALJAE010000001.1 GCA_938028175.1 uncultured Acidimicrobiales bacterium | reverse complement strand
GGGAACTCTTAAGTTTCAGCGGGCTTATTAGGTCCTTTATTGGAAATTTTTTGGGTTCTGAGCTCAGAATCACACACCATCTGACAAGATGTATCTATGAAAAACAGCCCAGTATTTTTGGTTGGCGCTGAACGGTCAGGGACCACACTATTGAGGCTCATGCTGGACAGCCACCCTGACATTGCGTTTGGCGAAGAGTTTGAATATGTCGTTGATCAAATTGATGGTAGCGATTTTCCAGACATTACAGAATTTCACGAGTACTTGCACACCAATCGAGTCTTCCAAAATAGCGGTTTTGAAATTGATCCGAAACTGGGATACCAAGCGTTAGTCGAGTCTTTTTTGAATATCAGACACAAAAACAAGGGAAGTGAATTTGTTGGTGCGACAGTCCATTTCGATTTTGAAAAGCTGCCATTGATATTTCCTGATGCGAAGTATGTTCACATAGTCAGAGATCCCAGAGATGTAGCGGCTTCGGTAATGAATATGGGCTGGGCGTTTCGAGCTGAAGATGGGGTGCTGCCTTGGATTGATGCTCACAGAAGTTGGGGCCTGCTAAAAAGCACCCTTGATGAAGGTAGATGGATCAGCATTCGCTATGAAGATTTGATTTCTAATCACGTAGCGACCCTAAAAGGTGTCTGCGACTTCATTGGAGTTGAATATACCGAGCAGATGTATTCCTATTCAACCGAGACCGATTATGACATCCCTGACCCGACCATAGGTTCGAGATGGGAAGATACCATGTCTGCTGAAGATGCCGCAGCTATTGATCGTGCGACTATACGACTCTTAGGTCAGTACGGATATGAAGAATCTGGATACAAGTGGTCTAAACCGAGCTTTGGCAGTTTGCTTTTAGAAAAACTAATAGCGAGGCGAGCACAATTGAGATTTCGAGCAGATCGTTATGGGCTTGGCGTTGTTCTAGGTTCTAGGGTCTCGCGAACGCTTGGATTGAAGAAGTTAGAGCGTAAATACCAAGCAAAAATTGACGCCGTAACAAATGCGAATCGAAAAAAATCATGGAGAACCGAGAAACCTGACGGTAAAAGCGCAAGATAAACAGTAAATGTTTCTGAGTGGTTCAATTACCGATATTGTGTGAGCCGTGTCCAGTCCCAAGTATGTGCCGCAGAAAGGCTCGAACCTAGACTCAGTTTATAGCTCGCCTCCTCGTCGCGTAGTCCCTGCACAACAGTCGAGACCAGGGGATTCATCTACGCACAACAACGGCTCGGGTGCCTTAGGATCTGCCGGTCCAGACCAGGGTTACGCTTACAAGCTGGTCGATCATTTCCGTGATCGATTGAACACGGGAAACGTTGAAACAAAAGATGCAATAGCTGGATGTGTAGCTATAGCAATGAAGAGAGCCTCTCTATTTGGCAGAGCGCCAGTATCTCATGACTTAGAGGCAGCCTTCAGATGTTTCGGTTTTCTTAGCTCTGATGCATCCGCTGAGTTATTGCAGCGAAGAGAATCTCTATTTAGAGAAGTTGCCAACCATCACCACTACACAGAGCTTCGAGAACTAGTAGACACGGTTTCGGACGATTTCTTAAGAAAAAGCCATTCTGAGATCGAATCTGAATGTTCTGCAGATCCAAACGCGCCATTTAGTCCCAAAAATAACTAGATTGGTCTCGTGACAGTTCGAGTACGTTTTTCACCTGCCCCAACCGGCTATCTTCACGTAGGGTCAGCAAGGTCTGCCCTATTTAATTGGCTTTACGCTAAACACACCGATGGGACAATGATCCTCCGGATAGAAGACACCGATACCGATAGATCGACCCCGGAGCTAATTGCTTCGATCCATGACAGCTTGACTTGGCTTGGAATCACTTGGGATGAAGAATACCGACAGTCTGATCGCTTTGATCAATACCTAGAAGCAGTCGAAAAGTTAAAGGCCTCAGGTCACGCCTATTACTGTGAGTGTTCTCAAGAAGAAGCCCAACAACGAGCAAAAGATCGTGGTGGCCCCCCTGGCTACGACGGTTACTGTAGGGATCGAGGGATCGAACCTGGTGAGGGAGTAGTAGTCCGATTCAGAACCCCTGACGAGGGAGTGACTGGGTGGACAGATCTAATCCGTGGCGACGTCGAGTTTGAGAACAAGAACTTAGAAGATTTCGTTATTGTTCGATCAAACGGGGTGCCAATGTTTTTGGTTGCCAATGCATATGACGATTTAGATATGGACATTACTCATGTCATACGTGGTGAAGACTTAATCAACACCGTTCCTAAAGTGCTTCTGCTTAGAGAAGCGATGGGTGCGACCTCTCATCCAATTTATGCACACCTTCCTCTGATTGTTAACGAGAAACGGCAGAAGCTATCTAAGAGGCGTGACGATGTTTCGGTAGATGACTATAAAGAACGCGGCTATCTGCCAGAGGCGATGACCAACTATTTAGCCACTCTTGGATGGGGTCCAGAAGACGGTGTTGAGATAAGGCCGATGTCAGAAATCATCGAGCAGTTTGAAGTTGAAGATGTTGTAAAGTCACCTGCTTTCTTCGATGTGAAGAAGCTCGAACATTTCAATGCTGAGTACGTCCAAGCAATGGATCCGGCATTATTTATCGAACAAGCTTCTCCTCACATAGCTGATTCAGACAGCGAAGTTTTTGGAGAGCTAGCCACCGTCGTGCAAGAGCGGGTTAAGTTTTTGCACGAAGCCCCAGATCTGGTTAGTTGGATCAAGGGAGATATGGCTGAGCCCGTCGAAAAAGACTGGCGCAAAGTAATGGGCAAAGACGGAGTCAAAGAAGTCCTCGAAACTGTGCTTGGCCGGATAGATGAAACTGATTGGACACCGGCAGGCATAGAGAAGTTAGTCTTTGGCGTTGGTGAAGAGCTTGAAACCAAAACCCAACTGCCAGTTAGGCTAGCGATCACCGGTTCTAGATTTGGGTTGCCTTTGTTTGAGCCAATGGCTTTGATGGACAAAGAAGTGGTTAAAAAACGTCTGGAAATGGCGCTTTCAAAACTTCCTGAAAGTTAATCTCGCATTAAACACTAGATAACTGTCAGTCAATGGGAATAACATAGAGTTTCTAGCGTTGACCATATTGAGGGACCATGGCACTTAGTAGGCGATTTTTTAAACGGACGACTCTTATAGTTCTCGCGCTCGGATTTGCCTATTTCGCTTTTAACTTCCTATCTGTTTGGAGCGCTGCACGCAGTGACTTCGAAGGCAACGCTGAAGCGGCAGTAATCCTAGGTGCGGCTCAATATAACGGAGAACCATCCCCAGTGTTAGCTTCACGTCTTGAAACAGGTGGAGACCTGTGGTTGGAAGAACGTGTTGGGATAGTGGTAGTGACAGGTGGCGGCCAAGAGGGCGACATCACAACCGAAGCAAAGACTGGCTTTGACTTTTTGTCAGCCGGCCGATGGACTATCCCTGGCGATCAATTACTACTTGAAGTAACAGGCACTTCGACTTTCGAATCAATCTCCAGTGCTGCCTTTATTCTCGAAGAGAGAGGCCTTGAAAACATAATCGTTGTCACAGACCCATTCCATGGGAAGCGGTCAGAACTCATTGCCGAAGAGTTTGGTCTAAATGCTGAAATTGTCGTTACTGAAAACGGTGATGCATCGATTAGGCGCTTGGTTCAAGAGTCGGTTTTAGTTTCTGTGGGCCGAATTCTTGGCTTTCGAAGGATCAACAATATCTTGGGCGGATGACGCTCTATTAAGCCTAAAGAAGTACACAAATCTTGTAATAACTAAGACGTTCTGCTGTCTTGGTGTCATTGGCAGTTGGGCTCGCTAGCCTAACCAATGCACTTATTGTGTGCAGTCGGAGGTGGTGTAATTGGCAACACATCTGGTTCTGGTCCAGACATTGAGGGTTCGAGTCCTTCCCTCCGAGCAAACCGAATACTAGGGAGGCACTGTGACAGCAACCGACAACCCATCCGGCGCCAAGCCGATTGTCCCTAAGGTTGATCGCGACGAGGTCTTTCTCGAGTTAACCAAGAGCATTTGCCCGGTGTGTAAGAAAGTTCTCGATGCAGAAATCAATGCACGAGACAACAAGATCTTCCTGCGTAAGAAATGTGACGAGCACGGACCGTTCGAGGCTCTCCTATACGGAGATGCCCAAATGTACATGGACTCCCAACGTTACAACAAACCTGGCACTATCCCGGCCGAGTTTCAGACTGAAGTCGTTGACGGCTGTCCACTCGATTGTGGGCTTTGCCCAGACCACAAGCAGCACGCTTGTGTCGGATTAATCGAAGTTAACACCGACTGTAACTTGGATTGTCCTATATGTTTCGCTGACTCAGGACATCAACCAGACGGTTTCTCGCTAACACACGATCAAGTTGCCACAGGTATCAAGACTTTTGTTGATTCAGAAGGTGGCGAAGCAGAGATGATTATGTTCTCTGGTGGAGAGCCATCTATTCACCCTCACATTATTGACTTCATTGATATGGCGCTCGAGGCCAACATCAAACATGTCATCCTCAATACAAACGGGATCAAGCTAGCGAAGAACTTGCCATTCTGTAAGCAACTGGCCGCCAGAGAAGTCGGAATTTACCTACAATTCGATGGCTTTGAAGAGAAGACCCATTTAGACATCCGAGGTCGAGATCTACGAAAGCTAAAGCAAGAAGCATTGGACAACTGTGCTGAGGCCGGTCTTAAGGTAATGCTTACAGCAGCAATTGAGAAGGGCTTAAACGACCATGAAATGGGAGCGATAGTTGCTCACGGG